>DATBYX010000250.1:0-20833 GCA_036513475.1 Xanthobacteraceae bacterium
CGGCCTTCGCCGCAGCTGCGGGACTGGTAGTTGTTGGCCTCATTGTCGTAAATCGCCCGCGTTGACACGGCGTGAGCCGGTCTGGCACTTCCCATCCCCGGGCTATACGTTTCTCAGACCGAACTCATGCGCAAAGGATGCAATATGACCGAAGCCGGACCACAGCAACGCCACCAGTCAATAGGCGTGGACGTTGGTGGCGTTCGCGTCGGCGGGGGTGCCCCGATCGTGGTCCAGTCGATGACGAATACCGATACCGCGGATGTGGAGGCCACGGCGCGGCAGGTAGCGGATCTGGCGCGGGCAGGTTCGGAGATCGTTCGCATCACGGTCGACCGCAACGAAGCGGCTGCCGCTGTGCCCCACATCAAGGAGCGCCTTCTCAAGCGGGGCGTCCATGTGCCGATCATCGGGGACTTCCACTATATCGGACACAAGCTCCTCGCCGAATATCCTGCATGCGCCGAAGCGCTCGACAAATATCGCATCAACCCCGGTAACGTTGGTTTCAAGGAAAAGAAGGACCGGCAGTTCGGAGCCATTGTTGAGACTGCCATCAAGCACGGCAAGCCGGTGCGCATCGGGGCCAATTGGGGCTCCCTCGATCAGGAGCTCCTGACCCACCTGATGGATGAGAATGCGCGCTCGCCGGCACCGATGGAAGCGCGTGCGGTCACGCGCGAAGCCATGGTACAATCCGCGCTCCTCTCCGCCGCGCGTGCGGAGGAGATTGGGCTTGCGCGCGAGCGCATCATCCTGTCAGCCAAGGTTTCGGCGGTGCAGGACTTGATCGCGGTCTATCAGGACCTGGCCGAGAGGTCGGATTACGCCCTGCATCTCGGCCTCACCGAGGCGGGCATGGGCTCCAAGGGCATCGTTGCGTCCGCGGCGGCGCTGGGCGTGCTGCTGCAGCAGGGCATCGGCGATACGATTCGGATTTCGCTGACCCCAGAGCCCGGAGGCGACCGCACGGTCGAGGTGAAGGTTGCGCAGGAGCTCCTGCAGACGATGGGCTTTCGGGTATTCGTCCCGCTTGTTGCCGCCTGTCCGGGCTGCGGGCGCACGACGTCGACCACTTTCCAGGAGCTTGCCCGCGACATCCAGGGCTTCATTCACGAAAGCATGCCGGAATGGCGGCGGCATTATCCCGGCGTTGAAGCACTCAACGTCGCGGTCATGGGATGTATCGTCAACGGGCCGGGGGAGAGCAAGCACGCCGATATCGGCATCTCGCTTCCCGGCACGGGCGAGCAGCCGGCAGCACCCGTGTTCATCGATGGCAAGAAAGTAGTTACGTTGCGCGGCGCAACGGTCGCCGCCGATTTCAAGCAGATGGTGATCGATTACATCGAACGCCGGTACGGCCAGGCGCGCACTGCGGCAGAGTAGCCGCGGCAGGGCTCATTTCTGCGGCCGCGGCGCAGGCGAAAGCTCGGCCAGAACGCCGATGACGGCGATAATCAGGCACAGGAGTACGACCTTTTCCATGGGATGGCCTCCACCGAACGTGGCCCACATACACTGCAATCGCGGCAACAGACGTTCCGGGGCGTGGCCGTGTGGAGGCAAGCTAAAATTTATTTTTGTGAGTTCGGCCAGCCTGTTAACCGAATTTTCACCACTGCCGCTTCGGGAACTTTCGTATCGTCGGGTGATCTCCAACTGCTGCAACTTGCGATTCCACGGGCGGCAGTAACCCCACTCCCTTTTTCAGTTCCGTTGCTCCGATAGCTATGCTCATGCCCACCGCGCGAAGCTGGAGCAGTTCGGATTCGATGCTTAGAAGCATGGACCAGCGGCGAACCCGAGCGAAAAGAGCGCCTAAGCAGCGCCGGCTCGCGCAGGTGCTCTGGGTGGTCCTCGTGCTTATTCTGCTTTTGCTGCTCTTGCCCTACCTGCTGGTGCTGCTCTATCGCGTGGTGAACCCCGTCTCCACGCTCATGCTTTGGCGCTGGTCGCACGGGGTCCGGGTCGAGCGGACCTTTGTGCCGATCGGACGCATGGCCCCCGCCCTGCCGATCACGGTCATTGCGGCGGAGGACGGCCGCTATTGCCGACATCGCGGCGTTGACTGGGATGAGCTCCGCGAACGCATCGAGGATGTCGATGACATCGGCGAGGCCAAGGGGGTGTCGACCATTACGCAGCAGACTGCGAAGAACCTCTTCCTGTGGCCTGGGCGCAGTTTCGTACGCAAGGCATTGGAGCTGCCGCTTGCCTTGTGGATGGATCTGGTCCTGCCGAAATGGCGCGTTCTCGAAATCTATCTCAACATTGCGGAATGGGGACCCAATGGTCAGTTTGGCGCGGAAGCGGCGAGCCGCTACGCGTTCAACAAGTCAGTTTCCTCCCTCACCCCGCGCGAATCAGCCTTGCTGGCTGCGGTGCTGCCCAACCCGCGACGGCGCAGCGCGAGGCAACCGGGACCGGCGGTGCGAAGGTTGGCTGCCATTTACGAGGCCCGTGGCATTGCCCAGGCGGCGCTGGCAGCTTGCGCCAGGCCCGCGGCCGTGCGCGCGCGTTTAGAACGGGCCCTTGCGCGCAACCCAGCGCCTCAGAACCACCCTGGCATCCATGCAAGCTCTCCCCTATAAGGCCCTTGAGACTCCCAAACATGATCGCAATCTTGGCCAGGAGCTGGATCGATGGCTGTTCCGAAGCGAAAAACATCTCCCTCCCGGCGAGGAATGCGTCGCTCGGCTGATGCGCTCCGGCGCCCGTCCTACATCGAAGACAAGGATTCGGGTGAGTTGCGCCGGCCTCACCACATCGACCTCAAGACAGGGATGTATCGCGGACGCCAGGTTCTCAAGTCCAAGAAGGAAATCTGAGCGCGGGAGAATGCGAGCTTACGCGCCGGTGTCGGCGGCGAAGCCCGACGCCTCGATCCCAGCCACCGCCGCGGCCTCATCGTTATCCGACGTATCGCCGGACACCCCGACTGCGCCGAGCAGTCCCCCTGCCTGATCGCGAATGAGCACCCCGCCCGGTACCGGCACCAGGGCGCCACCCGCGATCTCCACCAGTGCAGCCGCCATGTGCGGGCGCTCGACCCCGATCTGATGCAGTCGGCGCGAGCCTGTGCCGAACCCGACCGAGCCGAATGCCTTACCGGAAGCGATCTTGGACCGCAGGATCGGACTGCCGTCCTCCTTCGCATAGGCTCGCAGCGCGCCGCGGTTGTCCACGACGGCCACGCCCAATGGCTTGAGCTTCTTCGCGCGCGCGGCGGCAAGCGTGTTGTCGAGGATGGTGCGGGCTTGAGCGAGCGTCAGTGTCATCGGGTTCTCCTGGTCCACAAGTGGGGTTGAGTTTCGCGGGTCGACATCGTGCCTTCAATCGGGCCGCGGGTTCCGGTAGGAGGTAGGGCAAGATTGCCGCACGAGCCACTCCCAATGACCCGCGATTTCCATCTGCCTGGCCGCTCGCCGGTCATTGCGTGCGACGCCATGGCCGCCACTTCGCATCCGTTGGCGAGCTTGGCCGCGCTGGAATCTTTGCGTGACGGCGGCAATGCAGCCGATGCCGCAGTGACAGCAGCTGCCGTGCTCAGCGTAGTCGAGCCGCAGATGACAGGGATCGGCGGCGACTGCTTCTGCATGATCGCAAAACCGGGAGCTCCGGTTTGGGGGTACAACGGCTCCGGGCGCGCGGGTCAGCGAGCCTCCATTGAAGACCTCATCTCACAGGGGCTCCGCAATATCGCCCCCGATTCGATCCACGCCGTGACCGTGCCGGGGGCGATCGATGCCTGGGCGGCGGTGCTCGCTGCGCACGGGCGGTTAGGCCTCGATCGCGCATTGGCGCCCGCCATCTATTACGCCGAGCAGGGATTTCCCGTCGCAGCGCGCGTCGCATGGGACTGGTCGCAGCAGGTGGCAAAGCTGCGGGCCGATCTCGGCGCCAGCCGCCATTATCTGCGGGACGGCAAGGCCCCCGCGGAGGGGGATGTCGTCAAGCTCCCCGCGCTCGCCGAGACCTTGCGCACGATCGCAGCGCAGGGCCCAAAGGGTTTTTACGAAGGCGCGGTGGCCCAGGACATGGTGGCGACCCTCGCGAGCCGCGGCTCGTTCCTCACGGTCGAAGATTTTGCGCGGCATCGGGGCGAAATCGTCGCCCCGATCACCACCAACTATCGCGGCCTCGACATTCTTGAGCTGCCGCCCAACACGCAGGGACTGACCGCACTGGTGCTGCTCAACATCCTGGAGCAGTTTGATCTCGCGGCACTCGATCCGCTCGGCCCCGATCGCTTTCACCTCATGCTTGAGGGCGCGCGGCTCGCATATGCGGTACGTGACGCTCACGTTGCAGAGCCCAGCGCGATGCGGGTCCCGGTGGCGAAATTGATCGACAAGGCGTTTGCGGCAAAGCTTGCCGGGCAGATCGATCGCACGCGCCGTGTGCCGCATATGAAAACGGCCGGCTTCGGCGGCGATACCGTCTACCTGAGCGTGGTCGATCGCGACCGAATGGCGGTCTCATTCATCAACACGCTCTATTCAATATTCGGCGTCGGCATCTGCACGGAGAAATCCGGGATCATGCTGACCAACCGTGGCGCATGTTTTGTGCTCGATCCCGAGCATCCCAACGCGTTCGGACCGCACAAGCGGCCCCTGCACACCATCATTCCGGCGCTTGCCTTGCGCGGCGAGCGTTGCGTTCTGGCATTCGGGGTGATGGGCGCACATTATCAGCCCATGGGACATGTCCAGGTGGTCACCAACATTGTGGATCACGGCATGGACGTGCAGACCGCAATCGATGCGCCGCGTGTTTTCTTCGTCGGCGAAGAAACGGTGGTGGAGCGAAATTTGCCGCAAGCAACAATCGAGGCGCTTCGAGCGCGCGGGCATGATGTGACCTTCGCCCACGCGCCTTGGGGTGGTTCTCAAGCCATACACATAGACTGGGAGCGTGGGGTCCTGATCGGCGGCTCCGATCCGCGCAAGGACGGCTGTGCCATCGGCTACTGAGATACCGAGGCTACGCGATACCAAGCCTATTGAGATACCGATCCGGCTCTAATCCTTGCCCTTCTCGCTCAACCGGTCGAGGCGCTTTTGCATCTCTTCCATTTGCCGCTTGAGATCGTGAATCTCTGCACCTTCGGTTGCGCTCGCTTGCGCTTTGCCGGCCTCGGTCACCGCCTGCTGCTCGCGGCGGGCGAACGGGGTGAACATGGAAAAGGCGCGCTCAAACATTTCCATGTTGCGCCGCACCTGGTCCTCGATCGGCGCGAACGGTCCCGCCCCAAATGCCTGCGCCATCTGTTGCCGGAATTTTTCCTGCTCTCGGGTGAAGGAATCGATCGACACCTCGAGATACCGCGGCACCAGCATTTGCATGCTGTCGCCGTAAAAACGGATGAGCTGGCGCAGGAAGGCGATCGGTAACATGCTCTGTCCCTCCTTGTTCTCCTGCTCAAAGATGATCTGGGCCAATACTTGTCTGGTGATGTCCTCGCCGGTTTTGGCGTCGTGCACAATGAAGTCCTCTCCACCCTTGACCATGGCGGCGAGATCTTCGAGCGTCACGTAAGTGCTGGTGCCGGTATTGTAGAGCCGCCGATTGGCGTATTTTTTGATTGTGACCGGCTGGTCCGATTTGGCCATGGTGAACTCGATTGGCTACTATTCCTGCACAGCATATCCTTTTTCTGCACCTCGGCCACCACTTTATGCGTACTCGGATGATAGTCAGGCTCCGAGAGACCTCCACGCTCCGACCTGTTCCGGTCTGTGCAATTGACAGGGCTGCACCCAAGCCCCAAGGATGCAACCGAAAAATAGCGTTCCTGGGCTTGGCGGCAACAGCGAGGCCGGCTCACGACCTGCAAGCCCGATTTGAAAGGAGTTACCAGATGAAGGACGATATCGTCATCGTCAGTGCGGTTCGCACGCCTGTTGGAGCATTCAACGGGGCCTTGGCGACCCTCCCGGCTCACGAGCTGGGCAAGGTGGCGGTCCAGGAATCGCTCAAACGTGCAGGTGTGGAGCCAGCGGATGTATCCGAAGTCATTCTGGGCCAGATCCTCACCGCCGGTCAGGGGCAAAATCCTGCACGCCAAGCCTCCATTGCGGCCGGCGTCCCGGTCGAAATCCCTGCCTGGGGCGTCAATCAGCTTTGCGGGTCGGGCCTGCGCGCGGTCGCGCTCGGGTATCAGGCCATTCTCAACGGGGATTCCGAAATCGTTGTCGCCGGCGGACAAGAATCCATGAGCCAGGCTCCGCACTGCGCACATCTGCGCAGCGGCGTAAAAATGGGCAACCTCGAAATGGTGGATACCATGATCAAGGATGGCCTGTGGGATGCATTCAATGGCTATCACATGGGCGACACCGCGGAGAACGTTGCTCGGCAATGGCAGATTACGCGTTCGCAACAGGATGAGTTCGCAGTCGCTTCTCAGAACAAAGCGGAAGCCGCGCAGAAGAGCGGGAAGTTCAAGGACGAGATCGCGCCAGTGACGATGAAGACGCGCAAGGGCGACGTCGTCGTGGACGCCGACGAGTATCCCAAGCATGGCACGACGCTTGATTCCATTGCCAAGCTGCGTCCGGCTTTCGCCAAGGACGGCACTGTGACCGCGGGTAATGCTTCAGGAATCAACGACGGTGCGGCGGCGATAGTGTTGATGAAGGCGAGCGAGGCAGCAAAGCGCGGGAAGACGCCGCTCGCCCGCATTGTCTCGTGGGCGCATGCAGGGGTGGATCCCGCAATCATGGGTACCGGACCCATTCCCTCCTCCCGTGCGGCGCTGAAGAGAGCCGGCTGGAATGTGGGCGACCTTGATCTGGTCGAAGCCAATGAGGCCTTCGCTGCGCAGGCCTGCGCGGTCAACAAGGACCTTGGGTGGGACACATCGAAGGTCAACGTCAACGGCGGTGCCATTGCGATCGGGCATCCGATTGGCGCTTCCGGCGGCCGAGTGCTGGTCACGCTGCTCTACGAAATGCAGAAGCGTAATGCCAAGAAAGGCCTCGCAACTCTTTGTATCGGCGGCGGCATGGGAATCGCCATGTGCGTTGAGCGCTAGATCTCTCCAGCAAGGAGATCCGGACGTCTCCAAAAAAAACGGCGAAGCTGCTCTTCGCCAGCTCAGTGGGAGGAAGGGCTCATGGCACGCGTTGCGGTGGTGACCGGTGGAACGCGCGGCATCGGTGAGGCGATATCGCAGGGACTCAAGCAAGCCGGCTACAAAGTGGTCGCGAATTATGGAGGCAACGACGAGGCCGCGCAAAAATTCAAGGCTGCGACCGGAATTCCGGTCTACAAATGGGACGTGTCCTCTTACGATTCGTGCGCCGCGGGGATCAAGGCGGTCGAAGCCGAGCTTGGCCCCATCGAAGTGTTGGTCAACAACGCGGGTGTCACGCGAGACACCATGTTCCACCGGATGACCCCGGAGCAATGGACAACGGTGATCAACACCAATCTGAGCTCGCTTTTCAACATGTGCCGTCCGGTGATCGAGGGAATGCGGGCGCGCAAATTTGGGCGCATCATCAACATCTCGTCGATCAACGGCCAGAAAGGACAGCTTGGCCAGACAAACTATTCCGCCGCGAAGGCGGGCGAGATCGGGTTCACCAAGGCGCTCGCCCAGGAGAGCGCGAAGAGCGGCATCACCGTGAACGCGATCTGCCCCGGCTATATCGCGACTGAGATGGTCAAAGCCGTCCCCGCAGATGTGCTGGAAAAGAGCATTCTACCATATATTCCAATCGGTCGCCTGGGCGAGCCCGAGGAGATTGCCCGTTGCGTGGTGTTTCTCGCGGCCGACGAAGCGGGGCTGATCACCGGCTCGACACTCTCCGCCAATGGCGGGCAGTTCATGGTCTGATGCGCTGCGGGCAGGGCGGGGTCCATCCTTCGGGGGCCACCTCAAAGGCCGCAAACTCGAATGCCGGCGCAACGGTGCAGCCGACCAAGGTCCAGTCGCCCAGACTGTGAGCCGACTGCCAAGCCCGCGCTGGGACGATGACCTGCGGTCTTGCGCCCCTCATGAGGTCGGGTCCGAGAGTCAACCGTGTTGTCGGGCCCGTATCACGCAGGGCAACCTGCAGCTCAAGAGCGGCGCCGGCATGATAGTGCCAGATCTCCACAGCATCGATCTTGTGCCAGCAGGAGCGCTGACCTCGCGCCAGCAGGAAATAAATGGCGCTCGATGCCGCCCTCGTATTGCTGATCTTGAGCCGATCGCGAAAGGTTTCACGAAAATGGCCGCCTTCGGGATGCGGCTTGAGATCGAGCAGCTCAATCACCTCGGCCGCAGAAAGGTCCGCCATCGGACGCTCAAGACCGATTCTTGCGCTCCCGTATCTCCGCAAAAACCTTCCAGGCCGGCTGGCCAGCCAGGCTGACCGCCTTCGCCAGCTCCGGAAGGTCGGCACGCAAGAACGGGTTTGCTGCCTTCTCCTGAGCAAGCGTCGAGGGAATGGTGGGTTTGCTCTCCCCCCGCAATTTGTCCACCTCACGCGCTCGCTCGATGAGCACCGGGTTGTCCGGCTCAATCGTCCGGGCGAAGCGGATATTGGCCTGCGTGTACTCGTGTCCGCAATAAATGCGGGTATCGTCCGGCAGAGCCCGCAGCTTCAACAGGGACTGCCACATCATTTCGGGCGTGCCCTCGATGACCCGGCCGCATCCTATGGAAAACAGCGTATCGCCCACGAACGCCAGTTTCTCCGGTGCAAAGAAATAGCTGATGTGCCCGGCGGTATGCCCCGGTGTCTCCAGGACGTCCGCCTCCAGCGAACCGAGTTTCACACGGTCGCCCTCGCGCACGGTTGTATCGACAAGGGGAATGCGGCTCGCTTCCCGGAAGGGTGCGGTGACGCGGCAGCGATGACGCTCCTTGAGTGCCGAGATGCCCCCTGTGTGATCCGCATGATGGTGCGTCACCAGAATATCGCTCAGGCGCCAGCCTGTGCGCTGCAAGGCTGCCTCGACGGCGCCTGCTTCCGGCGCATCGATAGCGGCAGTGGCCCCGGTCTGGTCGTCGTGCAGGAGAACGCCGTAGTTGTCCTGAAGGCAAGGAAACAAGTAGGGTTGCGCTGACATTGATGCCATTCTCAGGGTTGCGTTGAATTATATTAAGCCTTTTAGCACCGGGACCACCATCTCCGCATATCCCTCCGCGCGGACAGCTTGGAGGGGGGAACTGCCGCAACAATGTCCCGGTCCAGATGGCCGCAGACCGGGGCGCGCCAGATCATGCTAGCTTCGTCCCATGTCCATTGACGTTGTTGACCTGCGTAATTTTTACGCCATGCATCTCGGTGTCGTGGCGCGGCGCCTTATCGGTCGGGGCATTCGCCGGAGATTTGCGGATACCCGGGGAATGAGCGTTGTTGGAGTGGGCTACCCTACACCCTATCTCGGTCTGTTCCGAGAGGAGGCGGAACGGTGCCTGGCCTTTATGCCTGCGGCTCAGGGCGTGGTGAAATGGCCTACCCACCGGCCCGGATTAGCAGCCCTTGTGGACGAGCTTGAGATGCCGCTTCCCGACTCCAGCATTGACCGCATGCTCCTCGTGCATGCACTCGAAATGGCGCACGACCCGACTGCATTGCTGCGTGAGGTCTGGCGCGTGCTGGCCGGCGGCGGACGCCTGCTCCTTATAGTGCCGAATCGGCGCGGTGTGTGGGCACGAACGGACACGACACCCTTCGGCCATGGGCGTCCATATTCTCGCTCGCAGATCACCCAGCTCTTGCGCGAGGCATGGTTCACGCCGACGGGATGGGGGGAAGCGTTACACGTCCCGCCGGTTGCGCGGGGCTGGTTCTTGCGATCGGCCACAGCATGGGAGCGGGTGGGCTCGACGATCGCGGCACCGTTTGCCGGCGTGCACATCGTCGAGGCAACGAAGCAGGTTTATCGCGCGGTGCCCGCACGGCGCACGGGACTGGTGCCTGCCCTGGAGCCTGCGCTCGCCCCTTGGCCGCGCGGTGCGTAGGAGGGGTTCAGTCGTCCTGGCGCGACGAGTCGTCCATGCCTCCGCCGCCACTGCCGGGCCCGCCTCCGCCCTGCAGGTCATGGCGCGGACCGCGGTGCCGCCGGCGGCGGCGATGCAATGGGAAACGGTCGCGATGACCGTCATGGCCGTTCTGTGCGGGGCCGGAGTTCGGCGGGGACTGATGCATGGGTTGCTGGGAGCCGGTGATGAAGGATGGCAGGTGATCGGGCTCGCCCTGCGCCTCCGTGTCCTCTTGCGACGGCCGGAAAGGCTGATGCTGCGGTGGTTGAGCTTGCTGATAGGGTTGAACGTCGCGGGGAATGTAGGGCTGCGGTTCACGCGTGCCGTAACGTGGTTCCCCAAAGGCGTCCATCGAGGGTTGCCCGCTGTCGTCACCTTCTTCGAAGGGTTCCTCGCGCGGGCCTGAGAACTCGCCTTCAGGGCGTGGGGAGTAAGGATTGTTCTGCCGGTACTGCTCCTGCGCCGCCGCGATGACGCGGTAGTAGTGCTCGGCATGCTGATAGTAATTTTCGGCCGCTATGTGATCACCGGAGGCCTGCGCATCGCGTGCAAGTTGGATATATTTCTCTGCGATATGGGACGGATTGCCCCGGATTTTCACATCTGGTCCGTTGGATTCGAACACGCGGACCATCGGATTGTGGCTCTTCCGGTGATTATTCCGCCCGCGCATCCGCTTATTCTGACCGTTTCTCATGATGTGCCTGTGCTCATCCCTTCTGTTGATCTCGCCTGCACTCAGCCTGGGCCTGCCTTCTTCTTGAGCAAGCAACCGCAGTGGCATCCGCCCATTCGCGTCCCAAGCGGAAAATAAAGAGCGGCTCCTACGCCGCTATCACGGCTTGCGCCTTGTGAAGCAGCAACCCCCCGCCGTCTGCCACGGCGTTGCTCACCTCTTCGTCAGCGCGCGAGCCCTGGCTGGTGAGCAGGCGCACAATAATGAAGCATCTCGTCCCGATTGGGCAAACCCTCCGCCAACTCCTGCGGCGATCTTGGCTCGCTCTGTCCGCCCCGCCGGCTCTCCGTCATCCCTGTACGGGGCTCACATACGGCGCGCACGCATCTTGGTCGATTCCCTCCAAGGAACCTATTCTTTCCTGATGCACAATCCAAGAGCTTTTTTCGCTACCTGGGATGTACGGCATTCATGCCAGCCGCCGCGCCACCAAGGCTCGGGGGGTACCCGAAAGATCGGATCGCGGGCGGTCGGATGCAAGCCCTGCAGCCGAAACCAACGCTCGAACGGCGGATGCCTGCCGCGCCCCGAGTTCCACCACGAGGATGCCCCCCGGCGAAAGCAGGCGCCGCGCCTCCGTGACGATGGCCCGATATCCGTCGAGGCCGTCCAACCCGCCGTCGAGCGCGATGCGAGGATCGAATGCGCTCACCTCGGGCTCAAGCATCGCGATCTCGCTGCGCGGTATATAGGGCGGATTGGACACCACGAGGTCGATGGGTCCCTGGAGCGCTGCTCCATACTCGCAAGCGACGAACGCCGCGCGCACGCCATGCGCGGCGGAATTGCAACGGGCACAATCCAGTGCCGCCGCGCTTATGTCGGTGCCAACTCCCCACGCTTCCCGCAGTTCGGACAGCAGCGATAAGACGAGCGTACCCGGCCCGGTCCCCAGATCGGCGATGCGCAATCCTTGCGAGCAATGCCTGCGCTGACCCAGCGCCTGCAATGCAGCCTCGACGACAGCTTCGGTTTCCGGACGCGGCACGAAGGTTTGCGCATTGATCTTGAAAGGCAGCCCCCAGAATTCCTTCGTTCCGAGGATGCGCGCAATGGGTTCACGGCGCAGGCGACGGTTGGCAAGGCCAGTAATTCTGGCCGCCTCCTCTGGCATCAGGCTGCGCTTTGCCTGACCTGCAAGCGCCGTGTGATCGAGCCCCAGGGCGCATGCGATGAGAAGACGTGCGTCGAGTTCCGGAGTGTCGAGACCCCGGTCGCGGAAGCTCAGCGCAACGAGTCGCCGTGCAGCCTCGACGGAATTGCCCGCGAGCTGATTGGTCTGGAGGCAAATGGACGCCTGCCGCAGCGGCAATCGGGTATAACTCGTCAGCATGGAAACTCTGACGCGAGCAGACCTGAAAGAAACATGGTCACGATGGCTGCCCCTCGGCCGCCAGCACGGCTGCCTGATGTTCCGTTACCAACGCATCGATGATTTCACCGAGTGATTCGCCCTCGATAATCTGCGGAAGCTTGTAGAGGGTAAGATTGATGCGATGGTCGCTCACGCGTCCCTGCGGGAAATTGTAGGTGCGGATACGCTCGGAACGGTCGCCGGATCCGACCTGCCCCCGGCGCTCAGCCGCACGTTCACTCTCGCGCTTTTGCCGCTCGAAGTCGTAAAGTCTCGCTCGCAGGACCGCCATTGCCTTGGCACGGTTTCGGTGCTGCGAGCGGTCTTCCTGCATCATCACAACGATGCCGGTCGGGATGTGAGTCACCCGCACTGCTGATTCAGTCTTGTTGACGTGCTGGCCGCCCGCGCCGCCCGATCGCAGAGTATCGATCTTCAGGTCCGTCTCGTCGATCATCACATCGATATCGGCAGCTTCGGGTAGGACGGCCACGGTCGCGGTAGAAGTGTGGATGCGTCCGGAGGATTCGGTATCCGGCACCCGCTGTACGCGATGCACACCCGATTCGAACTTGAGCTTGGCAAACGCGCCGCGACCTCGAATCTCGGCGATCACCTCCTTGTAGCCCCCCATACTGCCTTCGCTGGCGGAGATGATCTCGACCTTCCAGCCTTGCTTTGCCGCGTAGCGCTCGTACATGCGGAAAAGATCGCCGGCAAACAGCGCGGCTTCATCGCCGCCGGTGCCGGCGCGGATTTCCAGAATGACGTTGCGCTCGTCTACGGCATCCTTGGGCACAAGAGCGAGCTTGATTTCCTGCTCGAGCGCCGCACGGCGCTGCTCCAGTTCCGGCTTCTCGGCGCTCGCCATTGCCCGCATTTCCGCATCGGTGCCTGCATCGGCGATGAGGGCGTTGAGCCCTTCTATCTCGCCCACCAGACTGCGATAGCGTTTGACCGTCTCGACGATGGGCGCGAGCTCGGCAAATTCACGGGAAAGCTTCACATAGGTGTCCGGCGCCACCTCGCGCGCCAGATTTGCTTCCACGGCGTCGTGGCGGGCCAGGAGCGCGTCGAGTTTCTGCTCAGGAAGCATGCACGAGTCTAACGGATTACCGCCGCATTGAAATAATCAATACGCATCAAATCTGCAGCCCTTCCTGCTCTGCGAATTTCGTAAGCTGTTGCCGGATGGATACGGTGCCCGCGGGACGGTCGATCAGGGGTGCAATGAAGCCAGCCGCCTTGCCGGCATGAACACCAAGCAGCATCGCCTTGACCGGACCGATAGAGGAGGGTGTCAGCGAGAGCGAGCGATACCCGATACCGACCAGGGCGAGCGCGCCGAGCGGTTGCGATGCGATCTCGCCGCAAACCGTGACCGGCTTGCCATGCTCCCGGCTCTTGTCCGCGATCACTCTGAGCGCCCGCAGCACGGGAGCCGATATGCTGTCGAAGCGATCGGCTACCCGCGCATTTCCGCGATCCGCGGCATAAAAGAATTGGACGAGATCATTGGTGCCGACGGAGAGAAAATCCACCCGCGCCAGCAATTCGTCGAGCTGATAAAGTAATGACGGCACCTCGACCATAGTGCCCACTTCGACATGCTCGGGCAACTTGTGTCCGTGGCGACGCAAGTGGGTCAGCTCGCGTTCCACAAGCGACTTGGCTTCATCGAATTCCTCGATCGTGGCAATCATCGGAAACATCACATGCAGGTCGCGTCCGCCGGCCGCGCGCAGCAAGGCCCGGATCTGGCTGCGCAGCAAACCGGGCCGATCAAGCCCGAGCCGTATGGCGCGCCAGCCCAGGGCAGGATTCTCCTCCTCGAAATTGCGCATGAAGGGGAGCACCTTGTCTCCGCCGATATCGAGGGTGCGGAAGGTCACGGGCTTCTCGCCGGCGGCATCCAGGACAGCTCGATAAAGCGAGAACTGCTCGGCGGAGCGCGGGAAGCTCGCCGCCACCATGAACTGCAACTCGGTGCGGAAGAGTCCGATACCCGCAGCGCCGGTCTCCTGCACGTGAGGAAGATCGACGGCAAGCCCGGCGTTTATCAGTAACGCAATCTTCTCATTGTCGGTTGTGATGCAAGGCTTGTCCCGCAGCTCCTGATACTGCGATTGCCGGCGGGCCCGGAGCCGCACGCGTTCGACGTATGCGCGCTCCATCTCCGGGGTGGGCCGAACATGCACATCGCCGGCCGAGCCGTCGACGATTATGGGGTCTCCCGGATCCACCACTCCCGTGGCGTTGTCGATCCTCCCGACTGCCGGAATACCGAGGGCGCGTGCGACGATCGCCACGTGTGAATGAGGCCCGCTTTCCTCCAAGACCAGCCCCCGCAATCGCTTGCGATCGTAATCAAGCAGGGCAGCTGGCCCCATCGAGCGTGCGACGAGAACCGCGTTTTCCGGCAGGCGGTCGCGTGCCGGCGCGTAGTCCTTGCCGACGAGCTGATGCATTAAACGGTTGGCAAGCTCGTCAAGATCATGCAGGCGTTCGCGCAGATACGGATCGGTGGCGCGCAACATGCGCGCGCGTGTGTCCGACTGGACGCGTTCAACGGCTGCTTCCGCGGTGAGCCCTGTGGCCACCGCTTCCTCCAGCCGATGCACCCAGCCGCGGTCATATGCAAACATGCGATAGGCTTCCAGCACCTCGCGGTGCTCGCCGCCATCGACCGCTTCGCCCCGCTCCAGGAGCAGATCGAGATCGGAGCGCATGGTCTCGACGGCAGCCTCCAGCCGCTTGAGCTCTTTTGGAACGTCATCGGCAATGAAATTGGTGATAACGACGCGCGGCTCGTGCAGCACAACGTGACCCAGCGCGATTCCGTCGTTGAGGGCCAGGCCTGGGAGCTGAAGCGGTCGGCGAGCGGCGGGTTCCGCGCCGGGCCGCGCGATGGCCGAGAGCTCTCCCGAGGCGATCATCTCGGCGAGCACCATCGCCGTCGTCTGCAGTGCTTCTTCCTCCTCCTCGGTGTATGTGCGACGAGCCCGGTTCTGTACGACGAGTACGCCTAGCGTGTTGCCCGCCCGCAAGACCGGGACACCCAGGAACGAGTGATAGATTTCCTCGCCGGTCTCCGGGCGGTAGGAAAAGGCGGGATGATTCTGCGCGTCGGAGAGATTGATGGGATTCGCCTC
The DNA here is from genome assembly GCA_036513475.1 of Xanthobacteraceae bacterium. GTDB lineage: Bacteria > Pseudomonadota > Alphaproteobacteria > Rhizobiales > Xanthobacteraceae > VAZQ01. The sequence continues at coordinate 15,231 of DATBYX010000250.1, forward strand.
GCTCGCGACCAGACCAACGAGGCCCTCGTCCGAGCGGAGCACGGTTTGGTGCACCGCAGCCTTGTTCAGTCCTTCCGTGGCGTAAAGCTCGAGCGTGCCGTCGACGCGCAGCACATAGACCGAGCAGACTTCCGCCACCATGTTGGCGGCGATCAGCACCACAATCTTGTCCAGGCGTTCCTGCGCGCTGACCTGCTCCGCCATGACTTCGCGGAGGCGGCGCAACAGCACGCGCGGACCGCCGAGCGCTCCACGCATGACGTGATCCTCGGACCAGCCCATTGCGCCGAGGCAGTTGGAGCGCGCTCCCACGCGCCCCAACATGTTCAACCGGAGCATTTTCCCTTTCGGAAGGCCGCGATCACTCGGCCTGGAAGCGCCCTGGGCCTCGGCTCGTTCTCACCTTAAAGCGGCAGCCGTCGAGGAATGATCTCCGCGCCGGCCATGGTATCTTCCGCCGTATAGCATGCCGTCGAGGGCGGGCAAGTCGAGGCACTACGCGAGGGCCTACCAGGCGTAACTCGCTGAAATCCGCCCGCATGCGGTGCGAAATTCATCGCTTTGAATGATCGCGAAATAGACTTCGCGCAGGCAGGGACTGCCCGGAACTCCCAGATCATCCACTGCCATCCCGGCATTTGGTCCGAGCACCCGCTCGATCGCCTGAGCTATCTCATTGGCACCAGCAGGCCGGTCCAGAGCTCCGGGAGGCAAATCGGCGGTAAGAATTTGACAGAGGAGATCAGGCTCCAGGAGCGGCAAGCCGACCATGCCGGTGCCTGCAAACAGCTTTGCCAGCCGGTGATCGGGATGCGTTTGGTCGGAGGTGGCAGCCTTGATATTGCGGAACTGCAAGGTCGCTTCCAGCTGCTCAATGTCTGGACCGAAACACTGTCCCAGCTCATCGGCTTCAGCGGAGACATAATAGCGATTGAGACTGTCGAACCAGACATAGCGGTAACCGTGCTCCTCGAGCATAGCCCCCCATCGGTGCCAAGCCGGCGTCAAAGTATAGGGTGCAAGCGCTTCCGCTACGACGACCTTTGGCCGGTACTTGCACCAATTGCCGTTGAGTAGAACGTCCTCTTCTGCGCCCTCGACGTCCACCTTCAGAAAGTCGATCGCGCAGGATGCATGCTGGTCGCACAGCTCGGCGAGCGTGGTCATTGGGACAACGAGAGGTCGGGAAGCTTTTCCAAAGCGAGTACGCGCTGCGATCGCATGGCCTTCGATCATGGTCGAGAAGCCATGGAACTCCTCGACCAGATAAAACGTGCCCTTACCTGCCACGCTTCCGACAAGGGCCTCGACATGACAATCGCGCGGCCGCACCGCCCTGCTCAGGCGCGCGAGCCAGTGATTTGGCTCGACGGTAACTCCGCTCCACCCCTTGAGGTAAAAGGCGAAGGACGCGTTGTCGTAGACCGGGTGACCCGATCCGATGTCTATGTAGAAACCTTGGTTGCGGCTGCCGAAGCACCGCATCAGGTAGCAGTCTTCGAACCGCTGCGCGTAAGAAATGATCGGCGACGAGCCATCCGCCATTCGGGCTGCTTCTACTTGTCGAGATCGTACAAAGAATGCAGCGTTCGCACTGCCAATTCCGTGTAGCTGGCATCGATCAGCAGTGAAAACTTGATCTCGGAAGTCGTGATAGCGCGGATGTTGATGCCTTTCGCAGCAAGTGCCTTGAATGCCTTCGCGGCCACCCCGGCATGACTGCGCATGCCGATGCCGATCACGGAGACCTTGGCCACGTCGTTGGCGCCGTCCACGCGTTCGTACCCCACGAGGTCCTTGACTTTGATCAACACGTCGGTAGCGCGCTCGTAGTCTCCGGCGGGCACGGTAAAGGTGAGATCCGTGGTGGCTCCGTCGGCGGAGACATTTTGCACGATCATATCGACATTGATATTGGCGTCGGCGAGCGGACCGAAAATGGCAGCCGCCACCCCGGGCTTGTCCTGCACGCGCCGGATCGAGATTTGCGCCTCATCCTTGGAAAATGCGATGCCCGTGACGACCTGCTGTTCCACGATCTCCTCCTCCCCGCAAATGAGCGTGCCGCGCGGCATCTCATGCGGATCGATGTCCTCGGGCTTCTCGAAGCTCGATCGCACGAAGATGCGCACATTGTGGACCATTCCCAGCTCCACCGAGCGCACCTGCATCACCTTGGCCCCCAAGGAGGCGAACTCGAGCATCTCCTCATAGGCCACGCGATCGAGCCGCCGGGCTCGCTGCACGACCCGGGGATCGCTGGTGTAAACCCCGTCCACATCGGTATAAATGTCGCAACGTTCGGCGGCGATTCCGGCTGCGATGGCGACAGCCGAAGTATCGGATCCGCCGCGTCCTAACGTGGTGATGCGGCCAGTCTCCTGGTGGAGTCCTTGAAACCCCGCTATGACCGCGACTTCCTGCCTTTCCTTGAAGCGTTGGACGAGTTCCGCCCCGTTCAGATCGAGGATGCGCGCTCCCGCATGAGCATTGGTCGTCAGAATCGGCAACTGCCACCCCTGCCAGGACCGTGCATTTACGCCCATCCCTTCGAGCACGATCGCGAGAAGACCAGCGGTTACCTGCTCGCCCGAGGACACCACGGCATCGTATTCCCGCGCGTCATGCAAGACCGCCCCCTCCCGGCACCACGCCACGAGCTGATTGGTCACGCCCGCCATGGCGGAGACCACGACCGCCACCTGATGGCCCGCACCCACCTCGCGTTTGACATGCCGCGCGACGTTGCGGATGCGCTCCATATCGGCAACGGAGGTGCCGCCGAACTTCATCACCAACCGGGACATAACAGCTTGCGTGCCCCTTGGGTGGAATGTCGGGGTGCGTTCGAACGAGCCCCCGCTCAAAAAGGCGCGTATACATAGCGGCGGGATGAATCAGTCGCAACTGCGCGGCATTGGAGAACCTGGGGTGGTCAGTTCTGCCGAATTCAAGCACGATCCGACGGTTGATGAACGCGAGGTTGCGCATTTTGCCGCGATGGCAGCCGAGTGGTGGGACCCCTCAGGCAAAATGCGGATGTTGCACAAATTCAACCCGGTCCGGCTCAGCTACATCAAGCAGACCCTTTGCCGACAGTTTCACCGCGACGACACGCGGCTTGATGCACTGAGTGGACTGCGCATTCTCGACATAGGTTGCGGAGCGGGGCTGCTGACTGAACCACTCGCCCGACTTGGAGCGCACGTGGTCGGGGCGGATCCCTCGGAAAGCAACATAGCGGTGGCGAGGCTGCATGCGGAGCAGCAGAGCTTGGCGATCGATTATCGCTCGACCACGCTGGCCACGCTGGCCGAACAAAAAGAACGGTTTGATGTGGTCCTTGCCATGGAGGTGGTGGAGCATGTAGCGGACGTGAGCCTGTTTATCGAGCAATGCGGCAGCGTGCTCAATCCCGCAGGCGCCATGATCGTCGCCACCATCAACCGGACGCTGAAAAGTTTTGCGCTGGCGATCATCGGGGCGGAATATGTGCTGCGTTGGCTTCCGCGGGGCACTCACCATTGGCACAAGTTCATTACCCCCAACGAGCTCGCGGCCGTGCTTGAACGCCGCAGCCTGAATGTCATTGATGACACTGGGGTGGTCTATGATCTCTTTTCCGATAACTGGCTGCTATCGAGCGACATGGATGTGAATTATATGATGACGGCTCGCCAACAGCAGCAGGCCGGATGAGCGCGGTTGCTGCCGCATGGCTCTGGGCTGTTTTCACGATCATCGCTGCTGCGGCACAGACCATCCGAAATGCCGCGCAACTTGGCCTGACGCGTAGTCTCGGCACGGCAGGGGCCACGCATGTGCGATTCCTATTTGGCTTTCCCTTTGCGCTCGTCTTCTTTGCGGGAGTCGTGATGTGGCTCGGGCAGCCTCTGCCTCGGCCGCCGCTCGTCTATTGGCCTTGGGTGGCGGCAGGTGCTGGTGCTCAAGTTGCAGCGACGGCCTTGATGCTTGCGGCCATGGGCGACCGCTCTTTTGTAGTGGTGTACGCTTATATCAAGACCGAGCCGGTGCAAGCTGCGTTGTTCGGCCTTCTCTTTCTGGGCGACATCGTCACCCCGCAAATGGGGGCAGCAATTCTGATCGCCACTGCCGGGGTGGTCGGCATGGCGCTCAAGCCCGGAACACAATCGGACGTCACCGCGACACTGCTGGGGCTCGCGGGCGGTGCGATGTTTGCGATTTCCGTGGTCGGCTTTCGCGGTGCAATCCTTAGCTTGGGACTAGCAAATTACGTGCTGGCGGCGAGCCTTACTTTGGTGCTGGGGCTCCTCATCCAGACGGTGCTGCTCTCCGCTTATCTTCTATGGCGCCAACCCGCGGTGCTTGCGTCGGTAATCCGGGCTTGGCGCCCCTCCTTATTCGCCGGCTTCATGGGAGCGCTCGCTTCCCAGTTCTGGTTTCTCGCCTTTGCGCTTGCGACCGCCGCCAGCGTCCGAACCCTGGCGTTGGTCGAGGTCCTGTTTGCGCAGGGAATTTCCCACTTCGTGTTCAAACAATCGACGAGCAGGCGGGAAGCCTTTGGCGTGCTGACGATTGTGATCGGCGTCGGGCTCTTACTGTGGGCGCACTGATGCTCAGTTGCGCTCGTCCGGCAGCACCGGCAAAGGATGGAATTCGATCCCCTCTTCGTGCAGCTCCTTTGCCTGGTCGGGGCTGGCTTCGCCGTAGATCGAGCGATGCTCGATCTCGCCATAGTGCATCTTGCGGGCTTCCTCCGGAAATTTTCGCCCGACATAGTCCGCGTTCTGGACCAGGTGCTCGCGCAGCTCCTTCAGTTTTTTGCGGAATTCCCGCTCCTGCGGGGAAACCATCGCGACCGGAGCCGGCGTTTGTTCGGCTGGGGCATCGCTCTGCGCTGGGGTCTGTGATGGCGCCTCCGCGGCGGTTCCGTCCGCACGTTTTGTCGCGCTGGCGATCCGCGGCGCCATAATGGTTTTTTCGATCTTGCTCGAGCTGCAGACGGGGCAGACAACCAGTCCCAACCTTATCTGGCGGTCATAAGCTGCTGAGTTGCGGAACCAGCTGTCGAAGGTGTGCCCACGTTCGCAGGCAAGCGCATACCGGATCATGCGGTGCCTCGCACGACGCGCATGTGAGCAGTGCCAAGGGGCGACTCGATGACTTCAAAACGCCGCCCATGCGTGAGCGAAGGAATCTTCGTTCGTGCCGCGGCCACCTGCGCGGGATCGATCCTGGCCAGCACCACGCCCGGCTCTGTCGCGGTTTCTGCGATGATCGTTCCCCAGGGATCCACAATTATGGAATGCCCGAAAGTTTCTCGGCCGTTCTCGTGCTTGCCGCCTTGGGCGGCAGCAAATACGAAAGCTCCATTCTCGATGGCTCTGGCACGATTGAGCACATGCCAATGGGCCTCTCCGGTCTGTCGGGTAAAGGCGGACGGAATCGCCAGAAACGAGCTTCCTGCCTCGGCGAGCGCACGGTAGAGCGCAGGAAAGCGCAGGTCATAGCAGATCGTGAGCCCAAGGCGGCCCCACGGCAAATCAGCCGTGACGGCGATCTCACCAGGTCGGTAATTTCGCGATTCGCGATAACTCTCCCCACCCGCAAGATCCACATCG
>DATBYX010000251.1:0-2366 GCA_036513475.1 Xanthobacteraceae bacterium
TGGGGACTTTGTGCCTGGACGCGTCAATGCTTTGAAGGCTCTGATCGTAATCACGAAGATGCCGGAGGGTAGCAGTTCTACCCATCAAATCTCTGGAATCCGGCGCTGATTGCCGTGGTCGGCAGAATGCGATCGTACATATGGCGTCGAGCCCGCTGAATTGCTGAGATTGCCCGGCCTGTAACAAGAGAATGACCTGGATCTTCTAGCGGCCCTGCGCCGGTACATGTTGGGCACGAGCCGCCGCTACAGCCGCTGCCCCGCACGGCAAGCCGGGCCCAACGAGCCAAGCGACGACTCACTGTGTTCGTCTCGGTGCAGACTATATCTGTCGCTCATAGTCGCCCCCCCGCGATCTCACGTTCGCGCTGCGTCCAGCGAGGTCGCGCCAACGCCAATAAGCATCAAGCGCCAACTCAAGGGGGACGATCGCAACCGCAGCGAACACACCAACGGCTAGAATCACCCAAAACCAGTCGTACTCCATCCCCACCTCCCGCCGTACCCACGAACACCATCGACCGTCCTAATGGCCGTCAGCTCAGAGTCGCATTGACCAACCCTCCACCGACCGGGTCTGAAACCTGCACGAATATGATCGGCTGGCTGACCCCCAATCCAGCACTTCCATTCAACCCCCTAGCGCAGCTTCGGAGTGAGGCCGGTTTTCCTCGGTCTCGTGCGCTATCTTCAACCACTTCTCGGCGATCTTTAGCCAGCGTTCCTTATCGGCAGGATCGCGTGACCACTCGGCCTGTCGGCGGCATTCGTCAGCATGCTCTCGGAATGCTTCAGCCCTCGAAACTACAGATCGAGGGTTGTCTAACACCAGCGACATCAGCGGCCCTTTGAACATTCCTTGACGAGGACTTCGTCCTGCCCCCGACACGAATCGTGAAGGCGTGCCCATAGCGAATGGCGAGGAGACGAGTCTGGTCAAAATTGAACACTCGTGGAAAATATTCGGAAGTGCGACAACGATAGAACAAATAAAGAACCTTTATGGAGCGTCTAACATCAACCGAGTTCCTGTACGCCTTTGACCTGCTTGAACTGAACGGGGACGATCTTCGCGGTCAGCTGCTTGAGAGGCGCAAAGCAAAACTGGAAAGGGCTGCTCACCGGGCGGACCGGGGTGCGCCTCTCGGAGCATATCGAGGGCGACGGCGCGATCATCTTCAAGCACGCCAGCAAGATGGGCCTTGAGGGCATCGTCTCGAAACGCCGCAATCTACCGTACCGCAGCGGTCGCGTGAGAAGCTGGATCAACGTCAAGAACGGCGACGCTGAGGATCGTTCAGGCCCGTAGACGTCAAAACCTACGGGTCGGAGCGGGCGCGCAGTTATGAAGGTGACGGTCGAACCCTACAGTCCCTCACAGTCTGCGGGCTGGAGTCCGACGATCACATTAGTGCCGCCTTATTTGTTCTGGTCGCGGACTGCTGCTTGCGCTCGGCTTCCTTAGCACATGCAATCCACGCCGAAGCAATCTCCATCAATACGGTCTTATCCTTTTCCGATGCTCGCTGTGCCAAACGCCGACATTCCGCCGCATACTCGCGAAAGTGCGCTGCATCATTTTCCATGACACATTCCATGCGGTTGCTCCATGCGGTTGCTCCCATTCTCAGTGCCAACCGGGAACTCCAAGGACCGTTCCGGTTCAAATCAGTCTCCCTGATGGAACCAAATCCGCCGTCCCGCGTTTGGGCCGCTTTGGGGGCGTGAGGGCGAGCGAGTGATGTAATGGCGAAGCCCGAGGACTATCGGCGGTACGCCGCCGAATGCCTTCGACTTGCGCAAGAGCTTCGGGGTCGAGCAGAAGCAGCCGCGCTGTTGGAGATGGCCGAGCGGTGGCGACGGCTGGCTAAAGAAGCTGAGAGCGGAGCTCCGTAACGAAACACGAAGAGTGGCGCTGGTCGCAGGGGGCTAAGGCCCTGCTAATCTGTTAGCTCACCCGTTCCCGGCAGGCGTCATATGAGGCAATCGAGATGCAGGCGAGCGATTATGTCGCCGAGTTTCTTGCCGGTCTCTGGTTTCTCATCTCCCACGTTTCCTGTGTCGTGAGATTTTGCGCGCTATCTCTGACAAAACATTCGCGAAGCATCGCCATCTCCCACCCTATGACTGCTGTAAGCTCCTCGATATGGGCTTATGCATATAGGGCGGCGGGGCGTTGCTAATAGTTGCGCCGATAACGCCGTCGCGGTTCCCTTGCCGGGAATATATTGGCTTGGCAAAATCCACCGACCCCCGACACGGTGGCGCGGCATTGCTCAAATGAGTAGAAACCGCAGTTCATCCCTTCCAAGCCAGTGCCGTAGTGCGCGCACCATGTACCATCGGCGCGGGCTCCAGTATTGGAT
>DATBYX010000252.1:0-8109 GCA_036513475.1 Xanthobacteraceae bacterium
CCGCCTTTGGTCGCCCGGGCGTGAATGGTGATACGACCGCCTTCGGGGGTAAACTTCACCGCATTCGACAGCAGGTTCAACACGATCTGCTTGAGCAGGCGAGGGTCGGCGGTCAAGCTTATGCCGCCACGGATGCGGGCGATGAGGCTCAGCCGCTTGTCATCAGCTCGGGCAGAGACCACGCGCATCGCGTCGTTGAGGAACGGCTCGAGCTCGATCTGTTTGGCATCAAGCCGGATGCGGCCCGCCTCGATTTTCGACATGTCGAGGATATCGTTGATCACTTCGAGCAGATACTGACCGCTTTGACGAATGTCACAGCAATACTCGCGATATTTGTCGGTCCCAAGCGGACCGAACATTCCCGACTCCATGATTTCGGAAAAGCCGATGATGGCGTTGAGCGGAGTCCGCAACTCATGGCTCATATTGGCAAGAAACTTTGACTTGGCCTGGTTGGCGTCTTCCGCGCGCGTTTTCTCTTCCGAATATTTTTCGGCCAGATCGGCCACTTCCTCGGCCTGCCGCTCAAGCTCTTGCTGCGACTTGCGCAGGTCGGCCACCGTGGCCATCAGCCGCTTCTCGCTTTCCATGAGCTTCTCTTCATGGCGCTTGATGTTGGTGATGTCGGTGCCTACCGAAACATAGCCGCCGTCTTTCGTGCGCCGCTCGCTGATGTGCAGCCAGCGCCCGTCATCCAGCTGGGCCTCGAAGGTGCGGGCGCCAGGAATCTGACCTTCGCTCGTGACCTTGGAGCGCACTACGGGTTTGCGCCCCGCTTCCACGACGGATTCATACGATGCGCCGGGCGCGATCGCCTCGTCCGGCAGATTGTGCAGCGCCTGGAAATTGGAATTGCACAGCACCAACCTGTTCTGCGCATCCCACACTACGAAGGCTTCCGGAATCGTTTCGACGGCATCGCGCAGCCGCAGATCCGCCTCGACGGTTCTCTCGACCAGCGTCTTCTGCTCGGTAACGTCGACTGCAATTCCAATGAGATGCGGACCGCTGTCGCCGGATTGTTGGACCAGCTCGCAACGCGCGCGCATCCAGACCCAGTTACCGTTGGCGTGCCGCATCCGAAACGCGTGGTCGACGAGCGTTGCCTTGGCCTCCGCGAGCTCACGTGCCAGCTCATAGAGGTCGATGTCCTCGGGATGGACCAGGGCATTCACTTCGCCGAAGCTCAGAAGCGCGCTCCGGGGCCTCTGTCCCAAGATGGCGAACATGGAATGAGACCAGAAAATGCGTCCGCGGGCGAGATCCCAGTCCCATAATCCACATCGTCCGCGGTTGAGCGCGGTGTCGATACGCGAGCGCACCGTCTCATGTATGCCATCCGCCTCGCGAGCTCGGGTTGCTTGCCAGTGGAATGCAAAACCGAGGATGAGAACTACGAAGCCGGTCGTCGCGGAGAGAGTTACGGTCAGCGCCGTATCGGACACCCAGCCGGTGAGTGCCTCGGTGCGGCCTTGCAGAATGGCGAGCTCGCCGCTGTTCCCGGAAAGGTCGCGCACGGTGGCAAAGGCCGGGCTCCCGTCGGCAAGCGGTATCTCCAGCACCCCAGCTGCGGCTCCGAATGTCGTCAGGGGCTGACTTGGACCGAGCACCTCGATCAAGCTGCGGCCGATATATCCCGCCTCGAGCGGGAGGGAACTCGCGACGCTGCCGTCGCCACCGTTGATCGGGGCATGCCGCACCGCGGCAACAATGACGCCATCGCCGTTCGTCACCAGTATCCGGCGCCCGGATACTCGCGCCCAACTCGGAATGATGCGCTCGAGCCCGCTCTGGAGACGGCGGTCCAAACCCGCCTTTTCCAGCTTGGAGCGATCCATCCGGGCGAGTCGATCGCTCAGATAGTCGGCCGTCGCTTCAATCTGGTTGGTGGTCTCGCTGACTGCCTGGCGACGGTGATCAAGCACCTGCACGACTGCTCCGACGCAGATTGTGAGCAGGAATGCGATGATCAACGCCGGCACCGCGCGACGCAGAGCAGGCTCCGCGGTGAGCAGCCGGAGGTAAGCCGGCTTGGCGATGGACTGAGCTAGCCCCTTGATCGAATCGGAACTAACGGACGCGCTCGCGACCTCGGCGCCCGCCATGCGTCGCCTCCTTCGGATTCCATAACATCTTCCTCGGAACGATGTGCCGCATCTCTCCGAATCAGTTTTGATTGGAATCGAAAGATGTCAATTTGTCGAGTGCCCTCATCGCTCAATTCGACAAAAATTCTCATGCGCGCTTCGCATCTGAGATGAAAGGCTTTTCGGAGTGATATCGGCCGAGCGCCGGTCATTCCGATCCTGTGCGTCGCCAGCCAAATTGGCGGCTTGCCATCAAAGCGGCCCAATGGTTACCGTCACCAGACCGGACGTGCCGCCGAACATGGATTGCGCAAGCGGCATCGCGAGCGGTAGCAGCGAACCTCCAACGCAAGCGGAGCTCCAACGCAATGGCAGATCGGGGCCAAAGCTCGAGCGCAACTTCGCTCATCGAAACGCGTCTGTTCGGGTACGAGCTTTTGAATGATCCCCTGTTGAACAAGGGGACGGCGTTCACCGAGGAGGAGCGCGATACGTTCGAGCTGCACGGGCTGCTGCCGCCCAACGTCGCTAATCTCGACGAGCAGGTCGACCGGCGCATGCAGGCGTTCCGCCAATTGCCCAGCGATCTTGCGCGCTACATCTTTCTGCGCGGGCTTCAGGACAGCAACGAAACTCTTTTCTATGCCGTACTGGTCCGCGATCTCGCCGGCATGCTGCCGGTGGTCTACACGCCTGTGGTCGGGCAGGGCTGTCAGGAATTCAGCCAGGCATTCCGCAAGCCGCGTGGGCTGTTCCTGAGCATCCCGCACAAGGCCCGGATCGAGCGGATCCTGGCCAATCCGCGTTTCGATAACGTGGACGCCATTGTCGTCACTGACGGCGAGCGGATCCTGGGGCTGGGCGATCAGGGCGCGGGAGGAATGGGTATCCCCATTGGCAAGCTTGCGCTCTACACGGCGTGTGGCGCGCTGCATCCCGCCACCACCTTGCCGATCATGCTCGACGTGGGGACCAACAATGTTGAGCGCCTGTCCGATCCGCTTTACGTGGGCTGGCGGCATGAGCGCGTGCGCGGGCACGACTATGACGAGTTCATCGAGGCCTTCGTGAGCGCGGTGGCCAAGCGGTGGCCGCACGTATTGCTGCAGTGGGAGGATTTCGCGCGCGACAATGCAACCAGATTGTTGGACCAGTACCGGGATCGCCTCTGCACGTTCAATGATGACATCCAAGGCACGGCCGTCGTCACCACGGGCACATTGCTCGCGGCCGTCAATGTGACGGGCGTCCCGCTGCGAGAGCATCGCATCGCGGTCCTGGGAGGAGGCTCGGCGGGAATCGGAATCTGTTCGCTGCTGCTGCGGGCGATGCTGGCCGAGGGTCTGTCCAAGGACGAGGCCAAATCGCGCTTCTACGTGGTCGATCGCGAGGGCCTGCTGGTCGACGCAATGCCGGGAATCCTGGATTTTCAAGCGCCCTTCGCGCAGTCGCGCGCAGCAGTGAGCGATTGGCAGATCGAACGGGCGGATCGGATCGGCCTGGGCGATGTGGCGCGTAATGCGCGCCCCACCGTGCTGGTTGGCGTATCGGGACAACCCGGCGGATTCCCGGAGAGCGTGGTGCGCGCGATGGCCGCGGGCACGCAGCAGCCCATCATTTTTCCGCTCTCCAACCCCACATCGCGCTCGGAAGCCACGCCCATCGATCTTCTCGCCTGGACGGAGGGCCGCGCGGTCATCGGGACCGGGAGCCCTTTTCCGCCGGTGCGCAAGAACGGCCGCCCTTTCACCATCGACCAGACCAACAATGCCTACGTTTTTCCCGGGATCGGGCTCGGCAGCATCGTTGTCCGGGCAAGCCGGATCAGCGACGGCATGCTCATGGCGGCAGCGCGCGCGCTTGCCGAGGTGTCCCCGAGCAAAGGCGATCACAACGCCAACCTTCTGCCCCCGGTGAGCGAATTGCGCGAAGCATCGTCCCGCCTGGCGCTGGCGGTCGGCCGGCAGGCGCAGGCCGAAGGCCTCGCGCAAAAGACGAGCGGCGAGGAGCTGGAGATACAGTTGCGCGAGCGGATGTGGACGCCTCTCTACCGGCCTTACAAAAGAATCGTAGATGCGTGAGCCACTTGCACGAAAAATACTAAAATACTCAGTTTTCCGACAGCGCGCGGCGCGCGATGTCGCTCACATCCGGGGAGAGGCTGTATGCAATTGCTACGTGCATTAGCGACGCGTGTGCACGCTGGCGACGTGCCGGTTCCAACACGCGCCAGCTCTTGAAGGCCGAGAGCAGGCGGGCTGCGAGCTGCGGGTTTTTGCCGTCGAGCGCCAAAACGGTGTCGGCGACGAAGTCGTAGCCGGCCCCATCGGGACGGTTGAATTCCTTGTGGTTTCCCAGCGCAAAGGCATGAATGAGCGCCCGCACGCGGTTGGGATTGGCGAACGAGAACGCGCCATGCCGGGTGAGTGCCTTGATCCGGTCGAGGGTCCCGGGTTCGGGGATGACTGCCTGCAACGAGAACCATTTGTCGATGATCAGCGGGTCGCCCCGATAGCGGCCATAGAAATCCTCCAGCGCTTCGCCGCGCTCGGGCACGTCGCACAGCGAAAGCGCCGAAAGCGCCGCCATCCGGTCGGTCATGTTGTCGGCGGCATGATATTGCCGGGCGGCAAGACAGATGCTGTCGCGATGGCCCGTTGCGACGACGAGATCAAGACAGGTGTTGCGCAGCGACCGCCGCCCGACGCTGGCGGCATCCACGGCGTAAGGCCCGGTTTGCGCCAGCGATCCATGGCGTTCCAGAAGCTCGGCGCCGAGATCGCCGCCGACGCGCGCGCGCAGCCCCGCGCGGGCCGCGAACACCGCCGCCGGATCGACATCCCGGCCGATCTCGCGCGCGATGTCCGCCTCGCCGGGGACAGTGAGCATGAGCGCGACGAAGGCGGGCTCGAGCGTGCCGTCGGCGAGAACCGCGCGCAAGGCATCCGTGAGCCTTGACTCCGTTCGGGCGGTGCCGCCGGTGCGCAGCGCCTTCGCATTCTCGACGAGCAGTTGCGTGGCAAGGGTCTGGAATGCCTGCCATCGGTTGAATGCATCGCCATCCCGGGTCGCGAGAAACCGCAACTCGTCGGCAGACTGGTTGACCACGAGCTTGATCGGCGCCGAAAAGCCGCGGTTGAGCGAGAGGACCGGCGGCGCCGCGATATCGGCGAAGACGAAGCTTTGCGCCGGCTTGCTCAAGGTCAGCACCGCGCGGTCGGGTGTCGCCCCCTCGCTCAACTTGAGCGGCAGATCGCGCCCGTCCGCGCCCACCAAGCCAATCGCCAGCGGAATGACCATCGGCTCTTTGCTCGGCTGGTCGGGGCTTGCCGGCACGGTCTGCACGAGGTCGAGGCGGTAGCTCTTGCGAGCGGCATCGTGGCTGCCGGTTGCGACCACTTCCGGGGTTCCGGCTTGCGAGTACCAGAGCATGAACTGGGCAAGATCGGCGCCGGAGACATCGGCGAAGCACTGCACGAACTCCTCCACCGTCGCCGCGCGCCCGTCGTGGCGGGTGAAATAGAGGTCCATGCCGGCGCGAAATTTCTGCGCCCCGAGGAGCGTCTTGAGCATGCGCACGACTTCGGCGCCTTTCTCATAGACGGTCGTCGTATAGAAGTTGTTGATCTCGTGGTACTGCGCCGGCCGCACGGGGTGGGCGAGGGGCCCGGCATCCTCGTCGAACTGATGCGCGCGCAGCGCGCGCACATCGCTGATGCGCTCCACCGCGCGCGAGCGCAGATCGGCCGTGAACTCCTGGTCGCGAAAAACCGTGAGCCCTTCCTTGAGGCAAAGCTGAAACCAGTCTCGGCAGGTAATGCGATTGCCGGTCCAGTTGTGAAAATATTCATGCGCCACGATCGCCTCGATGCGATCGAAGTCGGCGTCGGTCGCCGTTTCCGCGGACGCAAGCACATACTTGTCATTGAAGATGTTGAGCCCCTTGTTCTCCATGGCTCCCATGTTGAAGTCCGAAACCGCGACGATCATGAAAATGTCGAGATCGTATTCGCACCCGAACTCCGTCTCGTCCCATCGCATCGCGCGCTTGAGCGAGGCCATGGCATGGCCGCAGCGCGATTCCTTGCCGGGCTCGACATAGATGCGCAGCGTGACATCCCGGCCGGACATGGTGCGAAAACGGCCTTCCACGCAGGCAAGATTTCCGCCGACCATGGCGAACAGATAGGAGGGCTTGGGGAACGGGTCGTGCCAGACGGCAAAATGGCAGTCGGTGCCGGCAATGTCGCCGGCTGCGATCAGATTGCCGTTGGCGAGGAGCACTGGCGCTTGCGCCTTGGTTGCCTCGATGCGGGTGGTGTAGACCGCCATCACGTCGGGGCGATCGAGGAAATAGGTGATGCGGCGGAAGCCTTCGGCCTCGCACTGCGTGCAGTAGATCGTTCCCGAACGATAGAGGCCGGAGAGCTCGGTATTGGCGGAAGGATCGAGCACGGTCTCGATCTCGAGAGCAAAGGGACCTTGTGGCGGCTGCGCGATGGTCAACCGATCCGCGGTCGCGACGTATTGCTCGGGCGAAAGCGCCGTTCCATCGAGCGCGATGGAGCGCAGAACGAGGCCCTCGCCGTCGAGCGTCAGGGGCGCGGGAGGACCGCCGTCTGCACTCGGCCGCAGGTTGAGCTTGGCGCGCACGCGGGTCGCCGTTGGGTCGAGCGCAATGTCGAGATCCACGGTATCCACCTGCCAGTCCGGCGGACGGTAATCGGCAAGACGGACAGGACGAGCTTCCTCAGTGCGCATGGCAAGTTGTTCCAGTGCAATGCTACGAGCTTCATAGCCGGATTGCCGCTACGCAATCCGGGGCGGCCGTTCCCGGATGTCGCTGCGCTGCATCCGGGCTAGGGTGCCCGCAACGCGTGCGACTTTGACCGGTTGCGGCATTTCCGCCATGTAATCCAGGGCTATCATTTGCACCGCTGGTGCGCAAAAGAGATGGGAGGATTGGAATCATGCTCGGTGACTTAAGCATCAATGCTCAACCTCTCGGTTGCCATGCCCCGCTTCAGGCGGGGCATCCAGTAATCACGCCGCGGCAGGTGGAGGCGAAGGCGTCCCAAACCCGACATTCGGAGGTCACTGGATCGTCCGCATACGCGGACGATGACGACGCAGAGTATGGTAACGTCCTTGCGTTAGCGCCTATGAGGATCGGAATGGCGTTTTTCCGCGTGCTTGCACTGGCCCTGACGTTTGCTGGAGCTGCTCTGCCGACTTCGAGCTGGGCCCAGGCGTTCCCGTCGCAGCGAGTCACGATCGTGGTGCCGTTCGGTGCCGGAAGCGTCACCGACATCATGGCGCGCATCCTCGCCGATGAAACATCCAAGCACTGGGGGCAGCAGGTGATCGTGGAGAACCGACCCGGGCTTGCCGGCACTGGTGCCGTCGCGAAGGCCGCAGCGGACGGCTACACCCTGATGCTGACCTCCAATGGTCATACCGTCGCGGCGCTCGTAAACAAGAACCTTCCGTTCGATCCGGTGAAAGACTTTGCCGGAATCACCCGGGTGAGCTCGTCGCCGCTCTGTCTGATCGTCAATCCGGAGGTGCAGGCCAAAAGCGTCAAGGAGTTGCTCGCGCTCGTCAAGGCGAAGCCAGGGACGCTCAATTTCTCCTCCGCGGGACTTGCCAGCACGACCTTCATCGCCGGCGCGCTGTTTCGCCGCGCGGCGGGGATCGACATCATGCATGTGCCGTTCAAGAGCGCGCCGGATGCGGTGACCGCGGTCGTGCGCGGGGACGCGCAGATGTATTTCGTGCCGATCAACCTGTCGAAAGAGATGGCGGAGGCGGGAAAGGTGCGCGCGCTCGCGGTCGCAACGCCTCAGCGTCTAGCGGAGTTGCCGGATGTCCCCACGTTCAGGGAAGCGGGCTTGGACTTTGTCTATGATTCCTGGTTCGGGCTGATGACCGAGTCGGGAGTGCCGCGCGATGTCGTGCACAAGATCAACCGCGATGTCGTGGCGATCCTGCAGAGTCCGGAGGTCAAGACCAAGTTCGC
>DATBYX010000253.1:0-17860 GCA_036513475.1 Xanthobacteraceae bacterium
AGGATCACGGCGGTGGCGGAGAGCTCGAGCGCGCGCTTGACCACCTCGCGCGGATAGACCGGGGTGTGGTCCACCGTGCCGACCTGCTGGCGCTCGTCGGCAATGAGGTGATTGCGCTTGTCCAGAAACAGAACCCGCAGCTCCTCGCGCTCGGCATATGCCATCACAGTGCGGCAGTAGTCGAGCACGCTCGACCACGATGAGAGCACGTGGCGCTCCCTCACCTGGTCGCGCGCCAGTCGGCCGGCCGCCGCCTGCACGATCTTGAGCTCGGTGATCGCGGCCTCGCCGAGCCCGCTCACTTCCTGGAGCCGCTCCCGCGACGCGCAGATCACTTCCGCGAACGAGCCGAACCTGGCGAGCAGAGACTTTGCCAGCGGCTTCACATCGCGCCGCGGGATGGCGCGGAACAACACGAGCTCGAGGAGCTCGTAATCGGCGAGTGCCTGCGCGCCGGCTTTAAGGAAGCGCGTGCGCAGGCGCATGCGGTGCTCGTGGTAGTGCGGCGGCTCGGCCGCGAGTGTCTGTGCGAACGCCGCATGGCTGGCGGGCGCACCAACAGGCAGCGCAGCTTGCGGCTTTTCTCTCGCCCGAAGCATGGCCCGCATTAAAGAACAAACAAAGAACAAAAGTCAATGGGGCGCGGATTCGAACATGGAGGGGTTCGCAGGGGCGAAGCATGCGGCGCCCCGCCGGTCATTGCTGGCGGGACACAGGGGCGAATCGGGCCCGCGTGCCCCGCCGCTACGCACCACAGCGTGCCAGTCAGCGCCGATCAGCTCGCGAGGCGCGGCTTGTCGAGCCCCTTGGGCGAGAGGGTGAAGATCTCGACCCCCGCCTGGGTCACCGCGACCGTGTGCTCGAACTGGGCGGAGAGCGAGCGGTCGCGGGTCACCGCGGTCCAGCCGTCGGAGAGCACCTTCACGTGGGCGCGGCCGAGATTGATCATGGGCTCAACGGTGAAGAACATCCCCGGCCGCAGCACAATGCCTTCGCCCGCTCGCCCCACATGCACGATGTTGGGCTCGTCGTGAAACAGGCGGCCCACCCCATGGCCGCAGAAATCGCGCACGACGCTCATGTGCTGGGCTTCGACATAGGCCTGGATGGCCGCGCCGATATCGCCGGTCGTTGCGCCCGGCCGGATCACGGCGATGCCGCGCATCATCGCTTCGTAGGTCACCTCGATCAGCCGCTCGGCGCGGCGCGGAATCGTGCCGACGGCGTACATGCGGCTGGAATCGCCATGCCAGCCGTCCAGGATCAGCGTTACATCGACGTTGACGATGTCGCCCTCGCGCAACGGCTTTTCGCCGGGAATTCCATGGCAGACCACGTGATTGATGGAGGTGCAGGTCGCCTTGCGATATCCGCGGTACATCAGCGTCGCCGGCGTAGCGTGATGCGCGACGGCAAAATCGAATACCAGCCGGTCGATCTTCTCCGTGGGCACGCCGGGCCGGATCTCGTCGGTAAGCATGTCGAGGCACTCGGCCGCGAGACGGCCCGCCTTGCGCATGGCCTCGAACGCCGCCGGGCCATGAAGCTTGATCTGTCCGTTCTTGCGTTGCGGCGCGAGTGCCGCGTCGACGTAGCTCATTCAAGATCACGCGGCCGCGCCGCCTCCTCGCGGCGCCGATGCCGCGGCTCTCTCGCAATGTAAGCAGGCACACAGGTGACGCAAGCGCCTTCCCATTACTCCGAGACGGCGACGGGCTCGGCCACTTCGATGCGATCGCAGGAGAGCAGGCAGCGATAAGCAAGGGCTTCGACCCCGCCACGGCGCGCCGCGTCGAAGGCGCGCCCGTAAGCAGGATCGATATCGCGGGCGAGCTTGAAGCGTTGTGCCGAGCCGATCTGGATCAGGAACAGCATGACGGCGCGGGCTCCGCTTGCCGCCACGACAGAAAGCTCGGCGAGATGCTTCGCGCCGCGCTTGGTCACGGCATCGGGGAACTCGGCCAGACCCGGTTCGCGCATCAAATGCACGTTCTTGATCTCGACAAAACAGGGCGGACGCGATGAAGCTTGCAGCAGAAAGTCCACGCGGGAATTTGCGCCGTACTTCACCTCGCGCCGGACGGCGTCGTAGCCCGCAAGCTCCGGGATGAGGCCCCCGGCAATTGCTTCCGCCGCGAGCGCGTTCGGATGCGCCGTGTTGATGCCGACGAGCTCGATGCCGGCGCCGAGATCCACTTCGATCAGCTCCCAGCTGTGCGCCAGCTTGCGCTCCGGATTGCCGGACTTCGACAGCCAAATGCGCGCGCCGGGCATGTTGAGCCCGGTCATGGCGCCCGGGTTGGCGCAATGCACGGTGATCGTCTCGCCGGACGGGAGCACCACGTCGGCAAGGAAGCGCTTGTAGCGCTTCACCAGGGTTGCGGGAACGAGCGGAACGGGGAAATGCATGGATCGATCCGGCGCGTAGGGGCGGGTTTAGAACCCGCCCCTACAACGGCCAGAGCATAATGTCATGCAACAAAGCTGCCGCCGCGATCCTCGTCGATGTGGACCCGCACGATCTCGTCGAATGAGCTCTCGGCCGTAAAACCGAGCGCGCGTGCCCGTCGCGCCTCGATGCGCTGCGGCCAGCCCTCGACGATGCGGGCGATCAGCGGATCACTGGCATGGCGGATGCGCGCGGCCACCCGCTCGCCGGCAATCCGCCGCAGGGACGCGATCTGCTCGGCCACGGTGCAGCACACTCCGGGCATGGAGAGGTTGATGCGCGCCCCGAGCGCCTCGCGCGAAAGACCCGCCGCATGCAGGAGGAAACCGACCGCGGCGCGGGGGCTCGCATGGGTGTGGACCACCGTCTCCGGCACGGGCAGGGTGGCCTCGAGCCCGGCCAGGGGCTCGCGGATGATCCCGGAAAAGAAGCCGGAAGCAGCAGCATTGGGTTTGCCCGGCCGCACCACGATGGTCGGCAGGCGAATGCCGATCCCGTCGCAGAAGCCGCGCCGGCTGTAGTCCGCGAGCAGGAGCTCGCCCATGGCCTTCTGGGTGCCATAGGACGTGAGCGGGGTGAGATGGAAGTCATCGGGAATCGACGGCGGAAATGGTGCGCCGAACACCGCGATCGAAGAAGTATAGACCACTTTGGGCTTGTAACCGTCCCCCGCCGTGCGGATTGCTTCCAGCAACGCGCGTGTGCCATCGAGATTGACACGATATCCCTTCTCGAAATCAAGCTCGGCTTCGCCCGAGACCACGCCGGCGAGATGAAAGATCGCGTCGGGCCGTGCTGCGATCACCCTACCCGCTTCCGCAGGCTGCGAGAGGTCCGCCGCGATGGTTTCCACCAGACCTTTAAATTGCACGGGCTTTGCAGGGGGAACAACATCGACAAGGGTGAGCCGCTCGACGGCCTTGCCATGCACCGAACCGTCCTGCGCAAGCCGGTCGGTCAGCTTGCGGCCGATCATGCCGGCGGCGCCGGTAATAAGAACGTGCACAGTCAGCGCCTCCGCTCCGCGCGGAACAAGGCATTGAGCTCCGAGTTCGGCATCACGCCGGCAAAGCTGTCGAACTTGCCCGTCTCCGCGATTTGGCGGGCGGCCTGCGTGACCGCGGTCCAGGCCACGCGTGCGAGCGTGCCCCCCACGCTGATGCGGCGCACGCCCATTGCGGCGATCTCGGCCACGGTGAAAGCGCTGGTCGAGACCAACAGATTGACAGGCTTCGGCGCGACCGCCTTGACCACGGCTGTAATCTGCTCGCGCGTCTTGATCCCCGGAGGATACAGGCAGTCGGCGCCAAGCTCGGCGAAGGCTTTGAGCCGGCGGATCGTCTCGTCGAGATCAGGACGGCCGCATATGAACCCTTCAGTGCGCGCGGTGAACACGACTTTGCTGCCGGCCTTGTCGATTGCGGCGCGGGCTGCGCGCACCCGCGCGACAGCGAGATCGAAATCGTAGAGCGGCTTTGCGGGATCGCCGGTCGAATCCTCGATCGAGAGCCCGGCCACCCCCGTCTCGACGCCGAGGCGGATACTCTCGGCCACACCCTCCGGCGTGTCGGCATATCCCCCTTCAAAATCCGCGTTCACCGGAAGATCGGTTGCCTCCACGATTTCGCGCAGGTGCTGGAGCATCGGGTCGCGCGGCACGGCGCCATCGGCGCAGCCTTGCGCGTGCGCAAAGCCCGAGCTGGTCGTCGCCAACGCCTTGAAGCCGAGACCCTGGAAATAACGCGCGGTGCCCACGTTCCACGGATTGGGCATGACGAAGCATCCCGCTTCGTGCAGCTTGTGAAATGCGTCGCGCCGCTCGGCGATGCTGGGCATGATGTTTCCTCTTCCTCGTTCGGATTGTCTGGTCGTTCGCACCGTGTAGGATGCAACGGCCCGCGCCCCCATGCCAGCCGCAAGAACGCAAGGGGCGCAACTTGAGGGAGGGCCAGCATGGCGTCGTTTGCACAGGAAGCTGCGAGCCGCCGCAAGTTTCTCCAGTTCCTCGCCGCAAGCCCGTTGCTTGCGGCCGCCGGCGCTCGGGCCGGCGATGCTCCGACACCGGGAGTGAAGCTGCCGGATCCCCTGATGTGGGCGCCAATGCGCGCCGACGAGCTGATCACGTCTCCCAAGGAGGCGATCAACGTGTTCGATTTCGAGCCGGTGTGCCGCAACAACGTCCCCCCGGCGCATTTCGGCTACATGGCATCCGGTATCGACGACGAGGTGACGCTGCGGGCGAACCGGGAAGGCTTCCTGAAATTCCAGCTCCGGCCCCGTCGGCTGGTCGACGTGAGCAAGGTCGATATGAGCGTCAGCATTCTCGGCACAAAATACGACTCGCCGATCGTGGTCGCGCCCATTGGGGGTCAGAAGTCCTTTCACGAGGAAGGCGAGATCGCGGTGGCAAAAGCGGCAAAGGCCGGCAACCATCTCCAGATTCTATCGACAGTTACGACTTCAGGGGTAGAGGAGGTCACCGCAGCGCGCGGCGCTCCGATCTGGTACCAGCTGTACGCAACAGACAAATGGGATGTCGCCAAGGCCTTCGTTACGCGCGCAGAGAAGGCGGGCTGTGCGGCGGTTGCGGTAACAGTGGATCGCAATGGCGGCCGCAATCAGGAGACGCTGTTTCGGTTGCGGCGCAGTGATACGCGCGACTGCAATGCATGCCATGACCGCAGCAGCCTGCAAGCCAATCAATCACGCAGGTCCATGTATGAGGCGGTCGATCTGGCGGGATTGACCCATCTCCAGTCACCGGCGATGACGTGGGAATTCTTCAAGCGTCTGCGCGACATCACGAAGATGCAAATCCTGGCCAAGGGAATTCTTGCCTGGGAAGACGCGGTGCTGGCGGCGGACGCCGGCCTCGACGGCATCATCGTTTCCAATCACGGTGCGCGCAGCGAGGATTCCGGCCGCTCGACCATCGATGCTCTCCCCGAGATCATCGATGCGGTGAAGGGGCGCATCCCCATATTGGTCGACTCAGGCTTCCGCCGCGGGTCCGACGTGGTCAAGGCACTGTGCATGGGCGCCACCGCAGTCTGCATCGGCCGTCCGTATATCTGGGGCCTCGGCGCCTTCGGTCAGCCCGGAGTCGAGCGCGTGCTCGATCTCCTGCGCATCGAGACCTATGCCATGATGCAGCAGGTGGGCGCCCCGACGGTGAAGCATCTCGTGCCGGCCATGGTGCGCCGCGCGTGAGCACCACATTGTTCCGAACTGTCGTCGGGCATGCTCGTGCGAAACACGAACGTTAGGCCCGCACGCCATTCGCTGCTCGAATGAGGTAAGCTCATGTTGAAAACAGTGGCGGCGTTTGCCCGCATCGGCGAGGAAAACGCGTTCGCGGTGCTTGCGCGTGCGACGGAGCTTGCCGCGAAGGGAAGAAGCGTCATCAATCTCGGCATCGGGCAGCCGGACTTCCGCACGCCGGATTTCATCGTGGAGGCCGCGGTGAAGGCGCTGCGCGACGGCCATCACGGCTATACGCCCGCCGTCGGAATTATGCCGCTGCGCGAGGCGGTCGCCGCCGACCTCCACAAGCGTTTCCAGGTGACCGTCTCCCCCGACGAAGTGATGATCATGCCGGGCGGGAAGCCCACGATGTTCATGTCCATCCTGATGTTCGGTGAGCCCGGCGCCGATATTCTCTATCCCGATCCGGGATTTCCCATCTACCGCTCCATGATCGAGTACACCGGCGCGCGGCCTATCCCGGTGCCGATCCGGGAGGAGAACGGATTCGCCTTCTCCGCCGCCGAGACGTTGAGCCTGATCACGCCGCAAACCCGGCTCCTGATCGTCAACTCTCCGGCAAACCCGACCGGCGGCGTCACGCCGAAGAGCGAAGTCGACGCGCTCGTCGCCGGACTCGAGCGATTTCCAAACATCGCGATCATGTCAGACGAGATTTACGATCATATGGTCTATGACGGCGAGACGCATGTTTGCCTGCTGTCATATCCCTCCATTCGCGACCGACTGATCCTGCTCAACGGCTGGTCGAAGACCTATGCCATGACAGGCTGGCGGCTCGGTTACGCGGTCTGGCCCGGCAAGCTCTACGACTATGCGCGCAAGCTCGCGGTCAATCTGCATTCCTGCGTCAACGCGGCGACCCAATATGCCGGGCTCGCCGCGCTCAAAGGTCCGCAGGACGAGGTCGCCAAGATGGTGGCGGAGTTCGACCGGCGGCGCAAAGTCGTGGTCGCGGGACTCAGCCGCCTGCCTGGCGTGACATGCGCCACGCCGAAGGGCGCCTTCTACGCATTTCCCAACATCAAGCACACCGGCTGGAAGGCCAAGGCGCTCGCGTCCGCCCTGCTCGAAGACGCCGGCGTGGCTCTCATCGGCGGTCCCGATTTCGGCGTGCTCGCTGAGGGCTATCTGCGGCTCTCGTATGCCAACTCCACTGAGAACATCCTCAAGGCGCTCGAGCGCATGGGCAGTTTCCTCACCTCCAGGAAGGCGGCCTAGCGGCTCGCTTGCGGTGTTTGGACACGCAAACCGTGCAGGGCTCCGGGTCACTCTCCCCTTGACGGGGAGGGCTATCGCATTTGGCTCCGACCACCGGGCTGCGCGTCATGGCGCAACATCGTTGCATGTCATTCCGGCCGAGCGAGCCCGGTTGAGCCGGGGCTCGCTTGGCCGGGACGACAGCCCATATGCGATAGCCCTCCCCAGAAGGGGCCCGCAAGGGGGAGGGGCTTAGGTCGCGTCTGCGGCGCGACCTGAACCCCTCCAAGTGAAGGTGCAGCATCCGGCATGGGGTCTCTCGACGCGATCAGCATCGGCATCCTGCTCGGCGGACTCCTGGTGCTCGCCGGGATCATGTCGAGCCTGGTTGCCATGCGCTTCGGGGCACCGCTCCTCCTGGTGTTCCTGGTCGTGGGCATGCTCGCAGGCGAATCCGGGCCCCTCGGGCTCAAGTTCGACGACGTGCGCACGACATACGCGGTCGGTTCGATTGCCCTTGCGCTGATTCTCTTCGATGGCGGCCTGCGTACCCGGTTCGCGACGTTCCGCAGCGTGCTCGGCCCCGCGATCACGCTCGCAACGGCGGGGGTACTGTTGACCGCGGCAATCACGGCGCCCATCGCGGCTGTTTTGTTCGATCTGCGCTGGATCGAAGGCCTCCTGGTCGGGGCGGTCGTGGCGTCCACTGATGCCGCCGCCGTGTTCTTTCTGATGCATGCGCGCGGCTTGCGTGTGCGCCCGCGGGTGAGCGCAACGCTTGAAGTGGAATCCGGGAGCAACGACCCCTTCGCGGTGCTGCTCACGATGCTGCTGGTCGAGTTCCTCGCAGTGGGCGATCGATCCTGGCAGCATGTCGTGCAAGTGCTGGCGGAGCAGGCGATCCTCGGCACCATTATCGGCGTGCTCGGGGGTCGTGCCATGGTGCTGGTGCTCAACCGGCTGAACCTGGCGCAGGGTCTGCACGCGCCATTCGTGGCCACGGGGGCGGTCGTCATCTTCGGACTCGCCGCCGCGGTGCATGCCTCCGGTTTTCTCGCGGTCTATCTCGCGGGCCTCGTGCTCGGCAATCGACCGACGCGAGCACACAACACCGTCGTCGTATTCCTGGATGCCGTCACCTGGCTCGCGCAAATCGTGATGTTCGTGCTGCTGGGGCTTCTGGTTTGGCCGCTGCGGCTCATCGGAACCCTGTGGCCGGCGCTCGCGGTGGCGGCAGCCCTCATGCTCATCGCGCGACCGGTCGCGGTATTTCTGTGCCTCGCGCCATTTCGGTTTCCGTGGCGAGAGAAAGCATTCATCGCATGGGTCGGGCTGCGCGGCGCGGTGGGTATTTTTCTTGCATCCATTCCGTTGCTGGTCGATTTGCCCAAGGCTTATCTGTATTTTGATATCGCCTTTGTCGTCGTGCTCGTATCCCTGTTGGTCCAGGGCTGGACCATTGCGGCTGCGGCGCGTCGGCTGCACATCGCGTTGCCGCGCTCCGATCCACTGCCGCGCAGGGTCGAGCTCGATCTGCCGGGTCAATTGGCGCAGGAGATCGTCGGCTACCCCATCTCCGCCAACAGCCCTTATCTCACGCGCGGACTGTTGCCATCGTGGGCGCGGCCGACGCTGGTGGTGCGCGCAGAGAAAATCCTCAGCCCGGCGGAAGCCGAGCCGGTGCGGCAGGGCGACTACGTTTATCTGCTCGCGCCGCCGGAGAAGGCGCAGGCGCTCGATCGTTTTTTCGTCAGGATGCCGCCACCGGCTGCGCCGGACCCTCGCCTCCTGGGCGACTTCTTCGTATCGGGTGACGCCACCCTCGGTGCATTGGCGGAGATCTACGGGCTCACCGTTGCGCCCGAGGCGGCCTCGATCACGCTGGCGGCGCACATGGCCGAAGAGCTGCGGCACACGCCGAGGCCGGGGGACGTGGTGCCGCTCGGGCCGATTGCGCTGGTTGCGCATCGCGTAACGGCGGGGCGGGTCAGCACCGTCGGGCTGCGGCTTGCGGACGAGGACGATGAGAGTGCGACGCTCTGGGTCAGGGCGAGAAGGTTGGCCTTGCGCTTGTGGGCCGCGCTCGGTTGAGGTGTTTGCTGATCTGCACCGTCGCGCTCCCAACCCGTTTGTTTATACAGTTTCCTTCTCTCGCGCAGCAGCGAGCAGCTCGACACCGCCCACCCCCGCGACGCGCCCGCCGTCAAGCCAGACCACCGAAGTGGCGAGGCGGGCGAGCTCGCCGGCATTGTGGCTGACGAAGACCATCGGAACACGCGCCTCGTCACGGAGCTTCTCGAAATAGGGCAGGATCTCGCGCTTCCTGGTTTCGTCGAGGGAGGCAAGCGGCTCATCGAGCAGCAGGAGGCGCGGGCGCATCAGCAGCGCCCGGCCAACGGCGACCCGCTGGCGCTCGCCGCCGGAGAGCTTCCCCGGCCGTCGATCAACCAGATGCCCGATGTCAAGCAGGTGCACGATGCGCCCCGTCTCTACGGGATCGCGGGGGAGCGCGCGCATGCGCCGACCATAGTCGAGGTTGCCCGCCACGGTGAGATGGGGAAACAGGCGACCTTCCTGGAACACGTAGCCGATCCCGCGCCGGTGCACCGGCACATTGATGCCGGCGGAGGACTCGAACAGCGCAGCACCATCGAGCGTGATCCGTCCCCGGTCGGGCGTAATCAGACCGGCAATCATGTTGACGAGCGTGGTCTTGCCCGCACCCGAAGCGCCGAACAGCGCGGTGACGCCGCCGGCGCTCTCAAACCGCACACTGATGAAGAAATCGCCCAGACGTTTCTCCACATCAAGGGAGAGCACATCACTCTCCGTGAAAGCGCATGCCGGCACGCCGGGCCAGCCACTCCGCGGCGATCAGCGCTGCAAGCGAGATGAGGATTGCCACCAAGACAAGCCGTCCGGCGGCGGCATCACCGCCGGGCGTCTGGGTGAATGTGTAGATGGCCGCCGAGATCGTCTGCGTCTCTCCCGGAATGTTGGAGACGAACGTGATGGTCGCTCCAAACTCGCCGAGTGCCTTGGCGAAGCAGAGCACCATGCCTGCGATCAGTCCGGGAAACGCGAGTGGCAACGTGACGCTGAGGAATACCCACAAACGGTCGGCACCGAGGGTCGCAGCCGCATCTTCGAGCTTGCGGTCGATCGCCTCGATCGCGAGCCGCAGCGGACGCACCAGCAAAGGAAAGCCCATGACGCCGCAGGCGAGCGCCGCTCCGGTCCAGCGGAACGAGAACACGAGGCCGAAATAGTCGGCGAGGAATGCGCCGATGGGCCCGCGCCGCCCGAACGAGATGAGGAGGAGATAGCCGGTGACCACCGGCGGCAGCACGAGCGGCAAGTGGATGAGCCCGTCGAGCAGCGCCTTGCCGTAAAAATGCTTGCGCGCAAGCAGCCATGCGACGGCAAGCCCGAACGGGAGCGCCACGATTGTGGCGACGAGCGCGATCCGAAGCGACAGCCTGACGGCCACCCATTCGTCGGGAGAGAGCTCGATCATTTGAGCAGGAACGTAAAACCGTGCGCTTCGAAAATCGCGCGAGCGATCGGGGAGCGCAGGAAAGAGAGGTACAGCGCAGCTTGGGGCCGCGCTCCGGGCGTGAGCGCAACGGGATAGACGATCGGCGGCGTCGCATCGGAGGGAAAAACGCCGACCACCTTCACGTTCGGCTCTACCTTGGCGTCGGTCGCATAGACGATGCCCAGTGCCGCTTCGCCGCGGGCGACGAGGGTCAGCGCTGCACGCACGTTCTGCGTCATAGCGAATTTCGCGCGGGCTTCTTCCCATGCGCCGAGCTTCTCGAGCGCTGCCTTGGCGTAGCGTCCGACCGAAACGGAACGCACATCACCGGTGACGATGCGGCTATTGCCGGCGAGCACCGCAAGATCGAAGCCGGGCGCGATCGTGACCGCGTCGATGCTCGACTCCTTAGGGGCGATCAGCACCAGCCGGTTGCCGAGAAGATCGACCCTGGCGCTGGTGTCGATGAGCTTTCGTTGCGCGCCATAGTCCATCCAGTCGGTGTCGGCAGAGAAGAAAACATTCGCGGGCGCGCCGTTCTCGATCTGCTTCATCAGCGCGGAGCTTGCGGCATAGCTTGCTGTAACATGGATGCCGGTTTGGGCGGTGAACGCCACATCAACCGCATCGAGTGCGTTCTTCAGCGAAGCTGCCGCAAACACCGTGATGGTGGAGGGCCCCGCCGCGACGGCCGGCGCGAGCGAACAGATCACCGCGATCAACACCAGGGCAAGGCGTATGCGCATGCGGGCGGCGCTCCGTGAGCCTGACGCGGCACGAATGCGCCGCGCCGTCACCGGCAACCTTCGGTCCAGCCGGGCTGTGATCGAGGAGCGGCCGATCCGGAAGCGCCGTTCCGGAGCAGGGTCGCGCTTACGGCGTGACCCGGACCGCAGGGACCAGTCTAGCCTCCCGGCATAGCAATTTCGAGTGCTTCGCGCGTGCTCCTGCGTGTCCCGGACGAGAAACCCGGCGCATGCGCCGGGAGCGAAGACCGCTGACTTGCCCGGGACACGCACATCCCGCGTTCCTATGAGTCCGCCGGTTGCCAAGGCGCAATGGCGTGCGCACATTGGGCGCCAACGATCAGCGACCGGGCGTGCGACATGGACCGCGAGCCGCAGAGCGAAGGCGAATACGACTACATCATCATCGGTGCGGGCTCATCCGGCTGCATCATCGCGAACCGGCTCTCCGCCGATCCATCCGCGCGCGTGCTGCTGCTCGAAGCCGGCGGCAGCGATAACTGGATCTGGTTTCACATCCCGGTCGGCTATCTGTTCGCGATCGGCAATCCGCGCGCCGATTGGATGTTTAGCACGGAGCGCGAGGAAGGCCTCAATGGGCGCAGCCTGCATTATCCCCGCGGCAAAGTGATCGGCGGCTCCTCAGCCATCAACGCCATGATCTACATGCGGGGCCAGTCGGCAGATTACGACCATTGGCGCCAGCTCGGACTCACCGGCTGGGGTTGGGACGACGTGCTGCCCTTCTTCAAGCGTCACCAGGATCATTTCCTCGGGGAAAGCGAGGCGCACGGAACGGGCGGGGAATGGCGGATCGACGCCCCGCGCGTGCGCTGGGATATCCTCGATGCGTTTCGCGCAGCCGCGCAAGATGCCGGCATCAAGTCGATCGCCGATTTCAACACCGGCGACAACGAGGGCTGCTGCGTCTTTCATGTCAATCAGAAGCGCGGGCGACGCTGGTCCGCTGCGCGAGGGTTCCTCAAGCCGGTGCTCAAGCGGCAAAATCTTCGCCTGGAAACTCATGCCCTCGTCGAAGCGGTCGTGCTCGAAGGCAAGCGCGCCGTAGGCGTGCGCTGGCGCCATGACGGCGCGGCGAAATTCGCGCGCTGCCGCGGCGAGGTGATCCTCGCCGCCGGCGCGATCGGCTCCGTGGTGATGCTCAAGCTCTCCGGCGTCGGCCCCGGCCACGAGCTGCAAGCGCTCGGCATTCCGGTCGCGCTGGACAAACCGGGGGTAGGAGAGAATTTGCAGGATCACCTGCAGCTGCGCCTGATCTACAAGGTCTCAGGCGTCAAGACGCTGAACGAGATGTATCGCTCGCCCCTGTCCCGCGCGCGCATGGGTCTCGATTACGCGCTGTTTCGCCGCGGCCCGTTGACCATGGCCCCCTCGCAGCTGGGCGTGTTCACGCGCTCCGATCCCTCGCGCGAGCGCGCCAATATCCAATTCCACGTGCAGCCGCTCTCGCTCGAGAAGTTCGGCGACCCGCTGCACCTGTTTCCGGCGTTCACCGCCAGCGTCTGCAACCTGCAGCCGATGAGCCGCGGCTTCGTGCGCCTGCGCTCGGTCGCCCCCGAGCAGAAACCGATCATCAAACCCAACTATTTGTCCACCGATGAGGACCGGCGGGTGGCAGCTGATTCCATTCGCGTGGCACGCAGGATCGTGCGCCAGCCGGCGCTCGCGCGCTTCAGGCCCGAGGAATACCTGCCGGGCCCCGAGGTCGGGGATGATGATCCGGCGCTGATCAAGGCGGCGGGCGATATCGGCACCACCATCTTCCATCCCGTGGGCACGGCCAAGATGGGTCGCCCGACCGATCCGTTCGCCGTCGTCGACGAGCGCCTGCGCCTCATCGGAGTCGAGCGCTTGCGCGTCATCGATGCTTCCGTGATGCCCACCATCAGCTCCGGCAACACTAACGCTCCCACCATGATGATCGCCGAGAAAGGGGCGACCATGATCCGCGAGGACGCCCGCGCGTGATGCTTGTGTCCCGGACGAGCTTCGTAGGGTGGTTTAGCACATCCGAGCCGCTTGTCGGCTCGGGTGCGCGTAACCCACCGCCCTGCGCGGGTTAGTTCGCTCTTTCGCCCAAACTGAAACGGCCCTTCATGAACATCACCATCCTCGACGATTATCACGATACGGTGCGCACGCTTGCCTGCTTCGCAAAGTTGGCCGGCCACGCGGTGACGATCTGGAACGATCACGTCCAGGAGACCGACGCGCTGGCGCAGCGACTGCACGACACGCAGGCGCTCGTGCTCATCCGGGAGCGCACGGCCATCCGCGCCCCCCTGATCGAGCGCCTGCCCGCACTCAAGCTCATCAGTCAGCGCAGCGTGTACCCGCACATCGATGTTGATGCATGTACGCGCCGCGGGATCGTGGTGTCATCGAGCCTGCATATGGACACGCCGTCCTATGCCACGGCCGAGCTTACCTGGGGTCTCATCATTGCAGCCATGCGCCAGATTCCCCAGCAGATGGCGTCCCTGAAAGCCGGCCGCTGGCAGATCGGGGTGGGCAGCACCCTGCGGGGGAAGACGCTGGGTATCTATGGTTACGGCCGTATCGGCAGCGTGGTCGCCGGCTATGGCAAGGCGTTCGGGACGCGGGTGTGCATCTGGGCGCGCGAAGCTTCACTTGCCCGCGCGCGAGCGGACGGCTACGCGACGGCTCCGAGCAAGGAGGCGTTCTTCCAGGAATGCGACATCATCTCCCTGCACATGCGCCTCGTTGATGCCACGCGCGGCATCGTCACCGCCGCTGATCTTGCGCGGATGAAGCCAACCGCGCTCATCGTCAACACCAGCCGCGCGCCACTCGTCGAGCGCGGCGCCCTCGTCGATGCGCTGCGCGCTGGGCGTCCGGGCTTCGCGGCAATCGATGTCTACGAAGACGAACCGATGCTCGACACCAACCATCCCCTGCTGCGCATGAACAACGTGGTGTGCACGCCCCATCTCGGCTACGTCTCGCGCGAGGAATACGAGGTGCAGTTCAGCGACATCTTCGACCAGATCACGGCCTACGCCGCCGGTAAACCGATCAATGTGGTCAACCCCGAGGTATTGCGCCAAGCGCCGCTCGCGTAGCTCGCTGTTGGATCATAAACGTTGCGACGCATCGGCAAGTCTTGAGCAAACAATCGCTGCGCGTCGATTCGTCCCGTAGGCGCGGTCGCCAGCGCAGCGTAGGGGCGACGCATGCGTCGCCCTGCAATTACAGCCGGGCATGTCGAAACCGGGCGAGGCATGCCTCGCCCCTACACACCTCAAATTCGTAGTACCTACTCATGACGCAGTCTGTTCAGATGCACAGGCGAGCAGTCCGGCTTTTTTGAAACCGCCTCAGCCCAGCGCCCTGAGATACCGGATCGGCCGCCCCGGGGTGAGCGCTGCGGCCGCGCTGACGATGGCGTCGGCGTCGATGCCGTAATGGCGGTAGAGCTCCGGGATCGAGCCGGTCTGCCCGAAATGCTCGACCCCCAGCGGGCGGGTGCGATGCCCGTGTACGCTGCCAAGCCAGGCGAGCGTTGCCGGATGCCCGTCGAGCACGGAGATGATGCCGCAATGGGACGGCACGTCCGCAAGCAAGCGCTCGATATGCGAGCGCGCGTGCACGAGACCGCGCTCGCGCGCGCGCTGCGCTGCGGTCCAGCCGGCGTTGAGCCGGTCGGCCGATGTAACGGCAAGGAGGCCGACATCGCGGCGATCCTCCGCGAGGAGCCCGACCGCCTGGATGGCCTCGGGCGCAACCGCGCCGGCATAGGCGACCACCACCTGGCAGTTCGGCCCGGGCTTGCGCAGCCAGTAGGCGCCGTCGACGATGGCTTGGCGCAACTCCGGGGTCATCGCGCGCTTGATCTGCTCGATGGGCCGCGTGGAAAGCCGCAGATAAACCGAGCCGCCGGTCTCGTCACGCAACCAGTTGCGCTCGGAAGGCTCGCCCTCCTCGTTGCGTTGAATGTAGTCGAAGGCAAACGCCAGAATGACGGAGAGCTCATCGACGAAGCCGGGCTCGAAGGCCGCAAGCCCGTCCTGGCCCAGACCGATGAGCGGTGTTGCGACGGATTGATGCGCGCCGCCCTCGGGGGCGAGGGTTATCCCTGAGGGGGTCGCCACCAGGATGAAGCGCGCGTCCTGATAGCAGGCGTAATTGAGCGCATCGAGGCCACGCTGGATGAACGGATCGTACAACGTGCCGATGGGAATGAGTCGCTCGCCGTTGATCACATTCGACAGCCCGAGCGCCGAGAGCAGGATGAACAGATTCATCTCGGCGATACCGAGCTCGATATGCTGTCCCTTGGGCGAAAAATCCCAGTTGAAGGTGGAGGGGATGCGCTCACTCTTGAACGTGTCGGCAAGGGCCTCGCGTGCGAACAAGCCTCGCCGGTTCACCCACGCGCCGAGGTTGGTCGATACGGTAACATCGGGCGACGCGGTGACGATGCGCTCGGCAATCTCGGTCTTGCCCCGCGCGAGCTCATTGAGCAGCGCACCAAAACCCGCTTGGGTCGAGACCACCGGGGCAACTGTGGCGGAGAGCTCGGCCGGAGTCGCAATGCGAGGAGCATCATGCTGGCGCGGCGTCGCCGCGAACGGCACGCGACCGAGGAATTCCTCAAGCTGGGCCGCGGGCAGGTTGAGGCCTTCAAACCGATCCCATTCGTGGCCGGCACGGATGTGCATATCCGCCCGCAGGGTCTCCATCTGCTTCGGCGTCATCAGCCCGGCATGGTTGTCCTTGTGTCCGGCAAAGGGCAGCCCGTAGCCCTTGATGGTGTAACAGATGAAACAAACGGGCCGGTCCTGATCGGCCTTGGCGAACGCTTCGATCAGCGCAGGCAGATCGTGCCCTGCAAGGTTCGTCATCAGCCGTGCAAGCTCTTCGTCCGAGCGTCGCTCGATCAGCCGCGTCACGGCGCCCTGGTCTCCGATCTCGTCCAGGAGCCGCTTGCGCCAGGCGGCGCCGCCGCGAAACACCAGCGTCGAGTAGAGCTGGTTGGGGCAATCGTCGATCCAGGTGCGCAGCTTCTCGCCGCCTTCTTCGCGGAACGCTTCGTTGAGCAGCGAGCCGTATTTCAGGATCACGACCTCCCAGCCGAAGGCCGCAAATAACGCTGCGTAGCGCGCCCACAGCCCCTCGCGGATCACTGCATCGAGACTCTGGCGGTTGTAATCGATAATCCACCAGCAATTGCGCAGCCCCTGCTTCCAGCCCTCGAGGATGGCTTCGAAAACGTTGCCTTCGTCGAGCTCGGCGTCGCCCACGAGCGCGATCATGCGGCCCTCGGAGCGCTTGAGCCCCCAGCCGTGAGCGCGCACGTAATCCTGCACGAGGCTGGAGAACAAAGTCTGCGCAACACCAAGCCCGACCGAGCCGGTGGAGAAATCGACATCATCGATGTCCTTGGTGCGCGACGGATAGCTCTGGGCACCCTTGTAGCCGCGAAAGGCTTCGAGCTTCTCCCGGCTTTGCCGGCCGAGCAGATATTGGATCGCATGATAGATCGGGCTCGCATGCGGCTTCACGGCCACGCGGTCCTGGGGACGCAGAGCGTGGAAATAGAGTGCCGTCATGATGCTCGCGAGCGAGGCAGAGGATGCCTGGTGGCCCCCGACCTTGAGCCCGTCCGCACTCTCGCGCAGGTGATTGGCCTGATGAATGGTCCAGCTCGCAAGCCAGAGCACCTTGCGCTCGAGCTCGCGCAGGATCTCAAGCTCCGTCGCGGAAATCGGTGTGCTGGGTTTGCTCATCGTGCCGGCATGCATAGCACGCAGCCGCGTGCGCTCGTAGCCCGCATCCGCCGGCCGGCACGCCGGGCTCACGGACGAGACGACGCCCTGGGGCTAAGGCGCGAGCAGCACTTGGCGGCAAGCGGAGGGCAGGTCGGTCATCCGCAGCGGCGGCTTGGGTTTCGGCGGAATGGGCGCGGGCCTCGGATGCAGGATCTCATCCGTGAACCAATGATCGAGGTCCTTGCCGCTGCAGCCGTCGTCTGCGGCTACCGGCTCCTGCGGCTCACAGTCCGGGCTGTCCGCCGGGCAGCGAATCCGCACGTGGAAGTGATAGTCGTGGCCCCACCACGGCCGAACCTTGCTCAGCCAGGCGCGGTCGCGACCGGCATCCCGGCACAATGCCTTCTTGATGGCAGGGTTGACGAAGATGCGAATAACCCCCGGGTCCTGCGCGGCGGCTTTGATCACCGCGACATGGGCCGGCGTCCACACATTGGGATCCACGTCCATCCGATCTTCCGCGACCACCATGGTCGCCGATATCTCCTCACGCTCGACCCGGGTCAATTGGCGCGCGGGCATCGGCGTGAGCCAGATATCAGCGTCAAGCCCGACCTGGTGACTCGCGTGGCCCGTGCGCATCGGACCGCCGCGCGGCTGCGACATGTCGCCGACCAGGAGCCCGCGCCACCCCGTTTTCGGCGCCTGGTCGGCCAGACGCTCCAGGAATTGCACCAGGTTGGGATGGCCCCAATTGCGGTTACGGGAGAGGCGCATCACCTGCCAGGTCTTGCCGTTGATCGGGAGTGCCTTGGCGCCGGCAATACAGCCATGCGAATAGAAGCCGATGGTGCGGGCTGCCATCGAGACGGGCGCGATCTTGCGGCCGAACAGCTCCTTCGCGGGCGTG
>DATBYX010000254.1:0-2635 GCA_036513475.1 Xanthobacteraceae bacterium
CACGCTGCGTCGCCGCATTGCCGCGGCAGCAGCAATGGCGATGCCGGCAATCGCATGACCGCAGCCGGACGCATCAGCAACGCCATTCCCATCCATGCAATGCTCGGCCCAATCCAGGTGGGCAAATACTGCACTTTCGTATACACTCCAAGGTTGAGCATGCCGCCCGGAGACACGTCACGCCAAAAGCGGGATTGGGTTACACCCTCGAAAGCCGGCGCCCACGGCAAAAGTGGATCCCGGCCTTCGCCGGAGGGGACGTCGAACTGCATCAACTGAATGAATCTGCGCACTAGATTCTAGCGCGGAGAATCGTAGACAAAAGGAGTTCAACAATCGCCGCGCAAGGTTCAGGCGGCAAGGAGATCGACGATCTGTTGAATGGCTTTGTCGGCGCGATGGTAGGCGGCTTCGAGCTTGCTGGCCGGCTTGTAATGGGTGTCGGGGCGGTGGTGAAAGCGGCTGTTGGCGAGGGGGCCGCAAAGCCGTTTGTGGAAGAACAGAAAGAGCAGGGCAACCTGAACCCCTTTTGGGGTGAGACGGTAGGCGTAGCGGGAGCCGTCACGCTGCAGCAGGCCGTGGCCTTTGAGCTTGCGCAGGTCGTAGCGGAGCTGGTTGAGGCGGTAGGCGCTGTCGGAGAGGTCGAAGGTGGTGAGCACGGCATGGTGGATTTGCTTGGCAGTCCAGCCGCCGACCTGACTACCGCCATGCAGGAGGACTTCAAGGAGGCGGATGACGCGCGGGTCATGGATCTTGATCCCAGCGTAGCGGACTACACCGATGGTGATCGGCAGGGCGAGGCGTTGCAGCAGCGGGAAGTCGACATGGACGTTGAGCCATTGCGCCTGGAAGCCGGCGAAGCGGCCGGTGATGGTTTGGAAGCGCTGGCGGACGGCATCGAGATGGTCCAATCCCTTTTTGAGACGGAAGTCGGCGAGGTTGTTGGAGACCAACTCGTTGCGCAGGAAGGTCGAGAACTTTTCGTACTGTTTGAGGAAGGCGCTCTTGAAGTAGGCGCGGAAGACATGGTGGCCGTGCTCGATGCGATCGATGACGGTGGCCAGCTTACCGCGCATCCTGCGGTTCAGGCGCGTGCCGAAGATCTCAGTGATCTTGTCTGCAGTCAGCCGCCACAGGCCGAGCTCGCAGCTGCGCTCGAACAGCTTATGGATGGGAAAGTTGCGCTTGAAGATGAAGTTACGGCAATACTCGATCTGGGCGATCGCATAAAAGCGCGAGAGATTGAGCTGCTTGCGCTCCTTGGTGGAGAACTTCGGGCCCAGGATCAGGGTCCAGTAGTCGAGTCGCTGGCGGATGATGGCCGGGCTCAGCCGGTCGGCGGCAGCCTGCAGCGAGGTGACGTTGTCGACCGCGAGGAAGGCGTTGTCGGTCTTGTGGAAGGCGATCTGCGCCCGCTTCAGCTCCTGCTCGATGAAGCTATGGCCATTGAGATAGTAGGTGGTCTGGAACGGGAAGAACGAAGCGACCCGCATCACCATCGGACCCAGGGTTTCGTCGCGCAGGTAGAAGTAGTAGTGCGTGAAGCGGCTGCGTTGGCGGGCGAGGATTCGGTAATTCGGATCCTTGGTGGCGTATTTGGGAACGCTGACGCGAAAGCTCGGCCCCTGCTCCATGCTCTTGAAGATGAAGTACACGCCGTAGGCGTCGTCCGTGGCCATGCGGCGTTGCCAGGGCAGGACATGGTCTTCCTTGCGCACGCCCTTCTCGGCCCATTCGATCGGCAGCCGATGATTGCGGGCGAAGGCTTCTACCCAGGCCTGGTAGTCGGCGGTGCGCCGGCTCAAGACCTCTTTGTCTACCACCGGAACGCCGACCACCTGACGGAAGAAGTGCACGACCTGCTCGGGTCGCGATAGCCCGCTGAGGTAACCGTAGATGACTATACGGTCGAAGCAGTGGTAGACGAAGGCCAGCAGATCGCCGAACAGCTGGGTGAACAATTCCATGGCAATCCCCTCCAGGCCCGCTCAGGGTCGGAAACCGATCAGGCGTGGACCGGGCAAGCGGATCGTCGAGGGCAAGAGTTTTCGTCTGGCCGATGAGGTCCGCTATATTCAGCGCCGGGCCGCCGATTACGACGGCCGCATCGTCACCATCGGTCAGTTGGTCCTGTTCTCCACCCAAACCGGCGATGCCTGGCTACTCGATCCCGCCGATCGGCTCGCGGCAAGGCTGGCTCGAGACGGGCAGAGCGAACCGATCCACATCGAGGAAACCGATACCACGTTCACGATCGGTTGGAAGGGCCGCTACCGCATCGAGGGACCGGCGTTCGTCTACTCGGATGACGACACCGGCCAGGTCGCCACCATACTCGGCTACCCGACCGACAAGCTCACCCAGGCGGTTTGATCGGGAAATTTCAAATATGTTTGCCTAGTATTTTACATTTGCTTGGCATTGATCGTCATAATCGCATTGAAGCTCGCGATCGGCGAAGCGGAAGGCGGTGCTCCGCGGGCTCTGCCGTTGCGCGACCCGTATCAGATCGCTTGGTTGCGCGGCGGAACGCCGGAGGCTGCGCGCATTGCCGTATTGTCGCTGACCGATCGCGGCCTCCTCGCAGTAAGCGGCGACAACCTGGTCAATCTGAGCGCCGCGCCATCCGTTGTCC
>DATBYX010000255.1:0-2590 GCA_036513475.1 Xanthobacteraceae bacterium
CCCTTCCAGCGGCCGATCGGCAACATGAAGTCGATTCCGGCCTCGTCAGCCATGCGGGCAAGGCGCAGGCAGTCCGGCCAGCTCGCGGACCACCGCTCAGGCACTTTGGTGGCCGAGCGTCCCGACGAGCAGTTTGCGCCAAAAATTCCGATCTTGAGCGCGTTGCCGTTGTACATGGCAATGCGATCGTGCATCGATGCGGTTCGCGCCAACACGGCGTCTCAGCTCCGTCATGTGCGGGCTTGACCCGCCCATCCATCTTCTTCGCAATAAGACTCTTGGTGAAACGGATGGATTGCCGGGTCAAGCCGGGTCAAGCCCGGCTATGACAAGCCCGTTCAGCGACGGTACCGCCCAAGCGCCTGAACGCCCGCCTCGACAAACGAGCCATCGATCACGTCGTCCAAATCGACCCTCCCCTTGATCAGGCCCTGCTCAGCATAGAACGCAAGATCATACGCCAGGCTTTCCCTGTTCACGTGACCATCGGGATTCATGCCGGTGGGCGTGATCAGCTTGTAGATCTCACGACTCTTGACCGGAGTTGATTCGGAGAGAATGGCAATGACTTCGTCCGCTGTCGGACCATCGAGCCGGCCATTCCTGAGCGCGTCATTGTAGAAACGAACCGCGCGGATATAGGCGCGCATGAAGCGCCTGGCGGCGTCGGTTTGCCGCAGCGCGAACTCCTCCGCATAGAGAAGCACTGCAATCTGGTGATTGGGCAGAATCTCATCGTCCGATCTGATCAGCACCGCATCGCCGTTCCCGATCGCAAGCGCCGGGGCCGGCTCGACCGAAGCCGAGGCATCCACCGACTTGTTCTTGAGCGCGGCGACGTGGTCGGGAAGCGGAAGATCAACCGTCTCCACGTCGGAATATTTCAAACCGGCGGAATGCAGTAGCGTGTTCAGCGTCGATGTATTGCTGACCCCGGGCGCATTCATCGCAAGCTTCATGCCCTTGAGGTCCTTGAGCTCCTTGTAGCGACCGCTCTCCACATGATCCTTGCGCACGAGAATCTTCGTCGCGCCGTAGCCGGGCGGGGATGACGCCTTGTCCGCCACGATCTTGATCCTGATGCCGCGGGCCACGGCATTGTACAATCCGGCGGAGGCGGAGCCCGCTCCCGCCTGGACCTGCCCGGCGCCGAGCGGGGCCACCATGTCCGCGGCCGAGCGGAAGTTCGTGACCTTGACCTCGATGCCTTCAGCCTGGAAGTAACCCTTCTTCTCCGCGATATAGATCGGCGCGTCGCTGGTGCTGCTGGTCGCCCCTACGGTGATGGTTTGCGCTGCCGCGATGTGTGGGGCCAACAGCATCGCGCAGGCGAGAATCGCGATGACAGGCATATGGCTCAAGGTCTCCATTGACTCAGCTCGGCATCAGGCAGGGGATCGTCTGCCGATTATGCCGCCGATAGATGCGCGACTAGAAAGTCAGCGTCAACGAGAACGCTTCTGGCCATAACCCCTGGTTTTTAGGTAGTGCTTCTTTCGGGCACTCAAGTCAGCGGGCAAACCATCCAGCAAGCCGGTAACCTCCTGGATTACGTCGAGCAGCCGTCCACGCCGGCGCGGCGATAAAGTCGAGCTCAATCGCTCCCGTATGACATCCGATTTGGACATTCTGCGGTCGCGCGACTCGGCTTCGATCTGGGCGACCAGCTCTTCCGGCAATCGTACGGCGACTGTTTTCACGAAGGCGCTTGTATTACGTCTTCGGCAGAATCGCCATACATCCTCGGCCGTGGTCCTCTTCCATCCTGAAGAGATGCAATCAGCTCGTGTCGATTCACCCGTGCCCGGCGTGGGCCCACGGCATCAGCAGACGTTCCGCCAGCGCGACGAGTGCGAAAAGCGCAATGCCGAGAATGCTGAGCCACACCAGGGCAGCCCAGGCCAATGCGCTGTCGAGCTGGGCATTGGCGGAAAGAAGCAGGTTGCCGAGCCCGCTCACGGAGCCGACGAACTCCCCGATCACCGCGCCGATCACGGCAAGGGTCACGGCTACCTTCGCCCCGGAGAAAATGAACGGCAGCGCGGCTGGAAACTGCACCTTGGCAAACACCTGAAGCGGGGAAGCACGCAAGGCGCGCGCGAGCTCGATCAGCCCCGAGGGGGTCGATTGCAGTCCGGTTGCGGTATCGACCACGATGGGAAAGAATGCGACCAGGAACGCAATCGCGAGCTTGGATTGGATGCCCAGCCCGAACCAGACCAGGATGATGGGCGCAATGGCAACCTTCGGAACCGATTGGGTCGCGACCAGAATGGGATAGAGCGTCAGGTTGAGCGGGCGGGAGTTGGCCACGGCGACCGCAAGCGGAACCCCGATCAGCATCGCGAGTCCGAAACCGCAGACGCTCTCGAGGAACGTCGGCCAAGTCTCGCTCAGGAGAAGGTCGTAATGCGCCATGGACGCAAGCATGATGTCAGCAGGGCTCGGCAGGACAATGCGGCTCACCTCGAAAATCCCGGTATAGGCCTGCCAAAGAGCAACGATGATCAGTGTCCCGACGAACGGGTACATCGCGCGGCGCAGGGTGCGCCAGTTCATCGCGTGATGCCCAGCGCGCGGCCGGCGCGGT
>DATBYX010000256.1:0-3004 GCA_036513475.1 Xanthobacteraceae bacterium
GCGCTCACGCCGTCACCGACGAGATCCAGGTATACAATGCTGATATTGCCAAGGTCGGCCAATGGACCCTGCAATCGCATTCCAATTACGCCATCAGTGGGCGCAAGGATCCGGATTTCGAGGGCGGCATCATTCCACACCATGCCCTCAACGGTACGCCGGAATTGGCCTATGGAATAACCGAGTGGTGGGAGATGGGGTTCTACGCCCCCTACGCTGTCGATCAGAATCGCGAGTTCTCGTCCAATGGCGGCAAGATTCGGCAACTGTTCGTTACGCCCAATGCCGCCAAGCGCGAGTTCTTTTATGGCGTGAATTTCGAAGTCAGCTATGCCACGCCGCGCTTTTTGGAGACAAAATGGAATCTGGAGGTCAGACCGATCATCGGTGTCCGCAAGAACGATTATGAGTTCATCGTCAATCCGATTGTGGATGTGGGATTTGGGGTCAACGGAGATGTCACTTTCTTGCCCTGCGCACGGTTCGCGCGGAATTTCGGCGAAAACTTCGCGCTCGGGCTCGAATACTACACGGACCTCGGACGGCTACAGAATTTCTTGCCGCTCAATCAGCAGCAGCACAACCTTTATGGGGTGGTGGATTTCAAGATCGGTCGTTTCGATGTGAATGCCGGGATCGGCTATGGTCTCACTTCAGGTTCGGACCGATGGATGGCCAAGATGATCATTGGCACCGAGCTCAATGAGGGCTTCTCGGACAAGTCGAGCGAGACGCCGAAATCGATGCGCCGAACGCGGCCCGCGCTGAGCAGCTTGTCTCCAACCGCTGCCACCCTGAGCGAGGCCATGTTGCCGGCCGGCTACTGACCTATGCCGTGGCGATCAACTTGAAAACAGCCGAGGCGCTCGGTCTCAAAATTCCTACGATAATGCTGGTGCGGGGCGACGAGGTGATCGAGTCGCAGTGAGATTAGTCTTAGTCTAGATTGCTGCATTGTAGTGAGGTCAGATTCGAGTCAATCGCGACGCCGCGTTATTTCCGCTGATCCCCAGGACTACACGATCACCTCGTCGGCACGGCCGAGCAGCGTCAGCGGAAAGCTGATACCCTGCGCAAGGCGGAGCCCGCGTTTTTGGTCGGTTGGCTAGGAATCTTGGAGCTGCTCGTTTCCGAGGCAGCGCGCGCCTTCACCGGCCCCGGGGGAGATGGCGGGATCTGCCACCGGTTATGGCGCCTGTCGGGGATTGCCATCACTGGCGAGTTCTTGCCTGAAATAGGCCGCTGACCTTCGGAAAGTTGCAAGTCGACAGCTCGACTTGAAATGGAAAACTCTGCGCTCCGACATCAGTTGCGCGTGCCGCACCGAAACGTCCGGTGCTGATTGCGCAATGGAGAGCAAGTCACCGCAAGATCGAGGAAGCGCTTCCACGTCGACCGAATATTTTCTGGGGAGCTTGGAGGCCCCCCTCAACAGAAAAGAGAGCTACCATGAAGAAATCTGTGTTGCATAAAATCACGATTATTGTGGCCGCTATCTCGGTAGGAGCCGCTGCTGTTGCCACCGATGCGCTTGCGCGTGATGGCGGCGGAGGGTTGCGCGGTGGTCATTTCGACAGGAGTGGCAGAGCTTACCTGGGCGGCTCGGTTCGTGGAGGCCGCATGGGTCGGATAGGCGGATACCAATTCGTCGGCGGGTTGCACCATTACAGCTGGTTTCGATAAGCAAGATCACGACTGCGGGAATTGAGTGAGTGCCTGGAGAGACAATCTTGTGATCAGCAATGCGGACGCTTGGAAGCCTACGGAACTTGGCTGTAGTCGCAAGCACCTGACCGTGCGCTTTGGGCGCGAGTTCGGTATGCCGCCGAAACTGTTTGCACGCACCCTGCGGTTCGATCGCGCGATACGGCTGCTACGGCGCAGCAAGATCACGAGGTGGGCAGAGCTGGCAGATGCCTGCGGCTACGCCGATCAGGCACACTTGACGCGGGATCTTCGCGCATTCGCCGGCAACCCGCCCGCAAGCTTCATCCGCCGCAAGCTGCCGGGCGAGGCTGGGTTCGTCGACTAGACCAACTTCCGCGGCCGCCGCGCGACGAGGTAACAAACGTTCAAGACGGAGGCAGAATTCCGCCGCACTGCCGGCGTCATTCATCAGGAGAGAAACAATGGGTACAGCCATACCAAGGGTGAGGACTGAGATCATCCCCTATATTTTCTATCGCGACGTTCCTGCGGCTCTCGGCTGGCTAACCCGGGCCTTTGGGTTTACTGAGGAACTCCGGCACGCGACACCGGGCGGCGTGCACGCGCAGATGACGTGCGACGGACAGCGCATCATGATGGGACAGGGCAGCAAGGAATGGAGGATGCTGAGCGCGCACGAAACAGAGGCTGCAACGCAAGGTATCTTCGTTTATCTCGCCGATGTCGATGCGCACTATGAACGGGCGCGCGTGGCCGGGGCGGAGATCGTCCACCCTCCGCGCGACGAATCCTACGGACGGACCTACACCGCCCGCGACCTCGACGGGCACCCCTGGTTCTTCACGACGCCTCCTAGCGAGCGCTGATCGAACTGACCAGAACGGCGGCCCGACGGCGCGCAGTTCGTGGAGAGCGTGATCCACAGCTATACCTCCGCGTAAAGCTCACCGCAGGAACGACGTGGGACAGTCTCGCCGGCATGACGCCGGAGCAGATTCGCGATCGGAATCTGTTCCCGCCGGGCTTCCTGCCGCTGCAGACATTCGCGAAGGAACTCGTGGCACTTCAACCCGACTTCATTCTTACGAGCAGTACACCCAGCGGGACAATATAGGCAGCGCATGCAATCGCCGCACGTAAGCCTTCTAGAGGGCCACTGATGTCTGCAGAAACCGGCCGCCAGCCTCGGTCAGGGCAAGTTTCCGAGTGCTGCGATGAAACAGGCGCACTCCGAGATTGCGTTCCAGCGTTACACCCATTTCGCGCGCAAATTTCGCCATCGGTTCGGCTACTCGCCAGGCGGTCACGGCTCGGACTCACGAGCAATAGTGCGCGC
>DATBYX010000257.1:0-8109 GCA_036513475.1 Xanthobacteraceae bacterium
GCTCAGCCCGCGCGTGCCGCCGCGCGGTCGACCGAAGCGGCGGTCTGGCCGAACAGAATGGCGCGCTCTTCCGCGGTGCGAATGCCGCCCAGATTCGGATTTATCTCCTTCGCCTTGGCGTAGGCGCGTTCGACCGCCGGGCGGGCGCGGATCGCTTCGAACCAGCGCTTGAGCTGTGGGAAATCTTCCAGCTTCTGGCCTTGGCGCTCGTACGGCACGATCCAAGGGTAAATGGCCATATCGGCGATCGAATAGTCGCCGGAGACGAAGGAGCGATCCGCAAGTCGCTTGTTGAGCACCCCGTACAGCCGGTTCACCTCGTTACGGTAGCGGTCCATGGCGTACGGAATCTTCTCCACGGCATAGTTGCTGAAGTGGTTATTCTGCCCGGCCATGGGGCCGAGATTGCCCATCTGCCAAAACAGCCACTGAATCGTATCGATCCGAACGCGGGTATCACGTGAAAGGTATTTACCGGTCTTTTCCGCGAGATAGAGCAGGATTGCGCCCGACTCGAACACCGCGATGGGTTTGCCGGCATCGCCCGGCGCCTGATCGACAATGGCCGGGATGCGGTTGTTGGGAGAAACGGCCAGGAAATCCGCCTTGAACTGCTCCCCCCTGCCGATATTCACCGGGATGATCTTGTAGGGGAGGCCAGTCTCCTCCAGAAACATCGTGATCTTGTGACCATTCGGCGTTGTCCAATAATGAACGTCTATCATGCACTTGCTTCCTTGTTCGTGCGGGCGGGCGATGATGCCGCACCGCCCCTGCGGGAGGGATTAGCCCTAGTGCCCTGCTTCCGAAGCTCATGATATATTGCGGCACCCTCTGACACGAGCTTCGGAAGCAAAGGGCACTAGCAAACCTATGATTCTAGTGCCGCTTTCGATTTGAAGTTCCTTTACGAGTTCGCGGCGACCACTATAGGAACTTCAAATCGGCGGCACTAGCGCGAAGGCGCATCAAATATGGTCCGCGCATGCCCCCTTTGCCGGTCCAGCATTCGCCGGAATTGCGGGGTCAGTTCCTAGCCGTGGGGAGCAGGATCACGCTGCCCAAGGCTCAGAACGCCCGATGACTGAGATAAACAGGATCATTGCCGCTGCTGGTATGGCCGTGGCGCTCGCCCATGCAGACGCGAGTCCCGCCGTGGCGGACTCCGCGGCCGAGTTCTGCCTTTCCGCGAACGAGGCCATCTCCATTGGCGCATCGCTCCCGCGAGCGGCGGTCCGCCTGAGAGCGGGCGGGCTGAGAATTGTCGCTGTGGGTTCCTCCTCGACCACCGGGCTTTGGGTTCTGAGCTTGGACTCGACCTATCCGCAGGTCATGCGGCGGGAGCTTGCGGCCTTGCGGCCCGGCGCGCAGGTCGAGGTGATCAATAGCGGCCGGATCGGGGATACGGTCTCGGGCAGCATGGCGCGATTCCAGAACGATGTTCTCGCCTATCACCCCGATCTGGTCGTCTGGCAGCTGGGCACGAATGACGTCGCGTGGGGGGGGCACGCGGATGGCCTCAAGCAAC
Source organism: Xanthobacteraceae bacterium (assembly GCA_036513475.1). Classification (GTDB taxonomy): domain Bacteria; phylum Pseudomonadota; class Alphaproteobacteria; order Rhizobiales; family Xanthobacteraceae; genus VAZQ01. The sequence goes on from DATBYX010000257.1 coordinate 1,529, forward strand.
TCATCGTTTCCGGCGTGCGGACGCTGAAAGGGGACGGAGCGGACGTGATTCTGATGGATCTGCAGTATGCTCCGATGATCCTGTACACGTCCCAGCATGAGGTGATGCAGGCGAACATTGCGGAAGCCGCGCGCGAGGAACGCGTCGGCCTGTTTTCGCGCTTCTCGCTCATGCGCCGGTCGATCGAGGCCGGGCTTCCTGCGGGCGCTCTGGTTGCGTGGGATGGACTGCACAATTCTGCAGCCGGGTATGATTGTGTGGGTCGAGCGCTGGCGCGAGCGATTCACGCCGCTGCGCACTGAATCAAATCCTTCATGAGCGGGCACCCGCAGCCCGGCACGCCTGCTTCGGATGGTGTTGCCGGCAGGCATCACCCTGCCATCTTTACGCGAATTCAACGGCGGCGCTGAACCCCGCGGTAACTGCTTTTCTCGTTGCGATCGGCCCTCGCAACCAAGCGATGGCGGGTAAGTTTGCGCCAAAAGAACGCAGTTTATAAGCCATTTTGGCGCGTAGCGGACGCCACACCAGTCGTTTCCTGCGGCCAAACAGTTCATCACTGTGGCTTTTGCGCACTAGGCCACCACGGGCATTTGTGGTTGTAATCGCATCGGTTCAGCGCAGGGGAATCTGTCAACACAGGGGGTACCCAATGAAGAAGCTTCTGATCGCCTTAGTCGCGACTCTCGTCGCGGTGAGCGTGTCCGGCTGCGTCGGATACGGCAAAGGCAAGGCTCCACCGCCCGTCGTTACCAAGGGCTAAGTCTGTACCGATGGGGCCGGCTCGCGCCGGCCCCACTCGGCTAGTGGACGCGGGGCGACGGTGCCGGAATCGGCAAATCTGAATCGTTCCCGGGTCGAGTTCAGGAGGAGGGGATCATCATGAGCAGTCTGCAAAGGGGCAACAGCCTGCGGTTACTAGTTGGGGTCTGCGCGCTTGCGATCTCGACCGGGCTTTCCACGGCACGCGCCCAGGACACATTCACACAAGAGGCAAGCGCAGTCAGCACCGATGCCCGGGCGAGTGCCCCGGCGAGCGCAGGTGCAGCTGAGACGGCCACAGCGACGGAGCCCAGCCCGGCGGCGGAGAGCGTCACTCCGCTCAAGCCGGTGGAAGTTCGGCCCGCGGCAAAGGCAGCTCAGAGCGCCCCCGTTGGCCGACCGTACTTCATCGAATTCCGCGCGCGCAGCGCCTACAACTATGGCCACGCTTTCGTCGTGCACGGGCGGGTCGGCGAGCCGATTACGAAGAAAAGTGTCGTTGGCCTGCACCCCGCCGGCGATTCTCCCGTTCCATGGATGATCGGGCATCTCGTCCCGGTTCCGTCTGAAACGGGCTGGAGCGACGGCGACGTCGGCTATAATGACATCTACATCACGGCGAAGTATCGGGTTTACCTGACCGAGGCCGAGTACCGGGTCCTCCTCGCGCATCTGCGGGAGATGCAGACGCATACTCCGCTGTGGTCCGCACCGGTCTATAACTGCGTTGCGTTTGTCGGGGACATCGCAGCGTTCATGGGCATGAAGCATCCATTCCACTGGGTCATGCCCAAGGAATACATCAATGGCATCAAACAGATGAACGGCGGCCGGCAAGAGTTGCCCGCCGCGTGGCTGCAGGCGATGAATCCGGGGCTCGCAAGGCAGTCCGCGGCCCAGCTCGACGCAGCACGCCACCAGGCCGAATCGGCACCCCAGCAGGCGGATGCAGCAGGCGAACAGATCGAACAGCCGACGGCGACGGTGCGCGGGCAAGCACAGCAACAGGCTGCGCCTGCCCCAGCCAAGGCCCGCAACAAGCATCATGCCGCTGTGCAATCCGGTGCTCAGCCGCAAGCGACGGAATCTGTGGCACCTGCTTACGCGGTTGCACGGTAACCGAGAGTTGCTGGTCGCTCAGAATTGCAGTCCTCGGCAGACCGGGGACTGCATCCTTATGTCCAAGCGGCCAATTCCCCGACGATTGTCTGGCTGAGGATTCGCTCCAGCGATTGCAATGCGCGCGCAACGACTGCGCCGTCCATCACGCGGTGATCGTAATTGAACCGGACGTCGACGGTGCCGTCCGGGGCGATCACGCCATAGTTAAGGACCACGGTGCAGGGAGCGAGTGGGCGCAGCGATTCGGCGCCGAGCGCGGAATAAACCGAGAGTGCGAAAGTCCCGAAAAAATTCGGGCGCTGCCGACCGATATTGAGCCCGATCCACATCAGCAGACGCCGCAGCGGCCACGGCAGACGCCCAAACATCAGTACCCGGCGGAATTCCTTGATCTCCCGTAGCGGTGCCTCATGGAAGTGTCGCAAGATGTCGACCAGCTCCTTCAGCGAGCGGCTTGCCGGGTCCTTTACTCTTCCGGCAAAGACTGCCGGTCCCTGTCCAGTCTTCCGTTCGACCGCAATCATCCCCACGCTCGCCGGATATTCGTAGAGGTGCGGCCACGGCAGACCAATATGCACCCTTCTGAGCTCCGGTACCTCCTGCGCCAAAAGCGCGTAAGCCTTGAAAAACAGCACCGTCCACGGAGGATGGTGCGGGCACGCCTTTCGAGCGTCGATCACGGCGCCGAGTCGCATGCGGCGCTGTACCGGTAGGATCGGTGCCTTGTTCGCGAAGTAAAGAAAGTCGTTTTGAACTCGGCGCGCCGGCGAGAGTCGAATTGCATGCCCGCGCATCTAGGACGGCGATGCTCAGTAGATGTGCGGCACAAGCCGCTTTGTGCGCATCATATATTCCTCATATGAGGAGCCGAATGTCTTCAGCATGAGTGTTTCCTCACGTCGCACGCGGCCACAATACAGAATGCAAAAACCGAACAGTCCGGCCAGAGCGGTGGCCCAATTCGGCAGCAGCAGTGCCTGGCCGAACGACCAAAGCAGGGCCGACGCGTACATCGGATGCCGAATCACGCGATAGACGCCGGTGGTCACGAGGGCATGCTGTTCACGGACCACGAGCTTGATGGAGAAATTCCGCCCCAAATCCGCGTGACTGCGCCAGAATAGCCAAAGCGATGCGGCACTGGCCACGATGCCCGCGCCAAACAGGACCGGCTGAAGTGAATAATCCGCAAATGAGAGCCAGGATGTCCCTAAATAGAGTACCGGAACAGCGAGATAGCCAATGAAGCTCAGGGTCAGCAGCACGCTTTCGTAGGTGCGATCCTGCTCCTCGATTTGCCGGTTGCGTTTGGCCCGATGCGCGTAACGGAAGCGAATGACGCCCCAGCAAAGAGCAAACGCAACCCACAGGAGTTTCGCCGCCGTTGTCATCACTTGGTTTCGCCGCAGTATCTCACCACAGCCCGTTGACGCGGGAATCACCTCCGAGGGCCATTCCGCGACAAAAGGTCGATTTGCCAATAAAACTCTCCAATCGTCAGTTTAGCGTGCGCTGCACGAGAAGCAAAAATAGGGGCGGGACACACGCCAGCGGGCTCGCAAGGACGCAAGCAAAGAAGCGCCCCATTCCTGCCCCAGTACTGCACGACTGACCCGCAGGATCTCGAGATGCCATATCGCAGGACAAATCCTCAATGAAGCGTGCGCGGAGCGACAGCAACCATTGCCGCCGCGTTCTCGCCGATCCGGATTGATTTGGTGCCCACGTACGGGAATTCCGCGTGCTCGATACTCTTTCGTTCAAGCCGACACAGATCGAAAAATCCAGCCTGCCAGCAAGGCTCGCGCAGGCCGTTGCTTCCGCGGGCGGCTGGCGCCGCGCGTTGATCGCGTGTCTGGCAGGAGCGGCTTCGGTTCTCGCCGATGCGCCGGTCCATCTCTGGCCTATCCTGTTCATCACATTTCCTGTTGTCGTGTGGCTGATCGACCCCGCTCCGGGACAACGCGGACGTCGAGCCTGGGCCTGCGCCGTTGCCGGCTGGTGGTTCGGATTTGGATATTTCACCGCCGGCCTCTACTGGCTTGGCCACGCGGTCCTGGTGGACGCGCAAACTTTTGGCTGGTTGCTGCCGTTCGCTGTGCTCGGCGTGCCCGCGGTCCTGGCAACCTTTACCGCTGCCGGTTTCCTCGCGGCCCGCGTTCTGTGGAGACCTGGCGCGCTTCGCATTCTCGCGCTCGCCGTTGCGCTCACCGCCGCAGACTGGATCCGTGGCCATGCGTTCACCGGGTTTCCCTGGAATGCTTTTGGCTATGCACTCACGAGCCCGCTGGAGCTTGCGCAAGCTGCGTCTCTTTTCGGGATCTGGGGATTGACCTTCATCACTGTCGCAGTCTTTGCGAGCCCTGCCACTCTTGCTGATGATCGCTGCGATACCCGGCGGCCCTGGTTACCATTGGTGGCCGCGCTGATCGCTCTCGCCGTGTTGGCATCATTTGGATCATGGCGGTTGTCGCGGATGCCGTCAGCCTTTGTCGAGGGCGTCGCGCTGCGGATCATGCAGCCGAACCTGCAGCAGGACAGCAAGTTCAATTATTCGGCCAAAGCGCAGGTGATAAGCCATTACATCAGGCTCTCGACCGGGAGGACCGACGCAAGGCCCGACGGGCTCCGGCAGGTTACGCATTTGATCTGGCCGGAATCCGCCTTTCCGTTTTACCTCAGCAGCGAGCCCGACGCGCTGGCCCAGCTCGGGGCCTTGGTGCCGGACGGCACCGTGTTGATCACGGGCGCGGATCGCACCGGCAGCCCGCCTGCAAATGCCGCCAATACCGACACGCGCACTTCGATGTACGTGATCGATCATCAGGCCGCCGTGCGCGCCCTCTACGACAAGGTGCACCTCGTCCCGTTCGGAGAGTACCTGCCTTTTCAGAGTCTGCTCGAACGGATCGGTCTGACGCAGCTCACGAAAGTCGCCGGCGGGCTCATTGCCGGCGAGGCGCGCCATCCGATGCAGGTTCCGGGTGCGCCGCCTGCTCTCCCGCTGCTTTGTTATGAAGTCGTCTTCCCGGACGAAGTCGCGATGCCGGGCGAGCGCGCGGGCTGGCTGCTCAACCTGACAAATGACGGCTGGTTCGGGCTCAGCAGCGGCCCGTACCAGCACTTCGAGCAAGCGCGTTTGCGTGCCATCGAACAGGGGCTCCCGTTGGTACGGGCAGCAAACACCGGCATCTCCGCAGTCGTCGATCCGCTGGGCCGCATTGTGGGCTCATTGCCGCTCGGTAGCGAAGGCCTCCTTGACGCGCCTCTGCCCAAAGCCATTGCCCCGACGGTTTACGCGCGCTTCGGAGATCGCTTCGCCGGACTCGCACTGGCCGTTGCTCTCGTCCTCGTCGTGCGACGGCGAATTTGGGATTGGACAGTGCTGCGCCGGCGGCTCGATGTTTGATCGGGGTTGATCCCGTCCACAAATTGCCGCGGCGCGCTGCGCACGCCGCTGAAGTTGATGCACAGACGATGCAACGGACACGGGGCGACTCCCTCTCCCCCGCTCTTGGGGCGGGGGAGAGGGAGCAGACCAGGTTTGTCGCGATGCTGATCGCATATCATCGCAATCCGCGTTAGTTCGAGAATTTGCTTGCAAGTGGCGAAGCTGCCTCACTTTTGCCTCTCTCCTCGCGCGACAAATCTCGCGCGTTTTGCGACGTGTTCCTGTCGAGATGACGCCTATTTGTCGTCTCAAATCGGCCTTCTCGGACCGACTATGTACGTTCTTGAATCGCCGTCAGAGCTGCGCGGCGCTGTCCTCATCCAGACGAGAAAGCTGATGAGTGTGACGCACGCGCAACAGACATAACCGACGCCGTCGGGGTAGCTATGGGGCAAGGCCGCAGGGGATTTCGAGTACGCGTGTGCGGCCGAAATGGAGGATCGAATGAAAAAGCTTTTGCTTGCAGGGACAGCTCTCGCCGCTTTGGCCGTCGGCTCGGCCAACGCAGCCGACCTTGCCAGGTCGGTACCGGTTTATCGGGCGCCGCCCCCGGTGGTGACCTATTTCACATGGACCGGCTGCTACGTCGGCGGCAACGGCGGCGGCCTTTGGGCAAGGAAGGACTGGTCCAACGATGTCGCCATTCCCGCGCTGGGGGCATTTCCTGCCGTTCCTGCAGGGGCGAGCTTCAGCTCACACGATGTCAACGGCGGCCTTGGCGGTATCCAGGGCGGCTGCAATTACCAGGTCAGCAACTGGGTGTTCGGCATCCAGGGCGACTATGATTGGAGCGGCGCGTCAGGCAGCAATAACAATGTGCTCTTCCCCTTCGTCGCGCAGTCCAACATCCGGTCGCTCGCGTCGGTGACCGGTCGCGTGGGCTATGCTTGGGACCGCTTCCTGCTCTACGCAAAGGGCGGCGGCGCGTGGGCGCGTGATGAGTACAGCATGACCGCCAACGGCCTCATCCCCGGGTTTACGATCGCCACGGCCAGCGAAACACGCGGTGGGTGGACGGTCGGCATCGGCGGTGAATACGCCTTCCTCGACTGGCTCACCGGGTTTGTCGAGTATGACTACTACGGCTTTGGCACCAAACAGAACACATTCGGGCCCTGCGGGGTGCTGGTGTGCGGAGCCGCCGCAACCCTGCCGGTCGATGTCAAGGAAAACATCAACGTCTTCAAGGCCGGGCTCAACTTCAAGTTCGGCCCGACGGCTCCGCTGGTGGGCAAATACTGATCGG
>DATBYX010000258.1:0-7864 GCA_036513475.1 Xanthobacteraceae bacterium
GGCGCAAAGGACGGTGTAGCCGTCCGGCGCGGCCCTCGCGGCCTGGGCCATGCCGATGTTGCCGGACGCGCCGGTGATATTCTCGATGTAGAACTGCTTGCCCATGTGCTCACTGAGCTTCTGCGCCAGCAGCCGTCCGAACACATCGGTCAGTCCGCCTGGCGCATAGGCCACGATCACGCGCACCAGGCGTGAAGGATACGCTTGCGCCCAGGCTGCATCCGCGAACGCGGAGAGCGCGCCGATTGCGGCGAGCGGAACAAATCCACGGCGGGACAATGTCATTCTGGTTTCCTGGGGCGGACCGCGGCCAGACGCTTCATCAGTACGGGCGCTCCGCGCCTTTCACCGTCGTGCGCAACATCAGCCGGCGTTGGTCCGAGGGAAAATCGTCGCGCGCATGCATGGAGCAGCGGTTATCCCATACAAGCAGATCGCCCACGCGCCACGCATGCCGGTAGACGAATTCCGGCCTCTCGGCGTGCTCGAACAGCGTCTTGAGCAGCGCGTCGCTTTCGGTTTCCGGCATGTCCTCGATCCGCACAGTCATCAGCCGATTGACGTAGATCGCCTTGCGTCGGGTCTCCTCATGCGTCCGGAATACCGGGTGCACCGCCTGGTTTGAGGCTCCCACTCCCTTGTTGCCTCGAATGGTAGCGCCGTAATCGTAGTGATGGCGCGCGCTGCGCCCCGCAAGCGTGCTCTTGATCGCAGGGTCGAGGGTCTCATACGCGGCATAGCCGCTGGCAAATAACGTGTCGCCGCCGTAGCTCGGCACTTCCAGCGAATACAACAGCGTGCCCTTGTGCGGCACCTCGGCATGGATCTGGTCGTGATGAAAGTTCATCTCCCCGTCAGGCAATGCCCCGATGGTCTCGCCGTTCTCGCGGATGTTTGAGATCATCATGATATTCGGCAACAGCCGCGCATATCCTTTGGGGAAGAATTTCGGGGGCCGCGTCAGCGGAGCGGTCTCGCCGAAACATTCAGTCACCCGCAAGAGATCCTGCTGGGTAAAGTTCTGGTTGCGAAATACCAGGACCACATGATCAAGCCATGCCTGGTAGATGTCCCGGATGGTGTCGGGATCGACGGGGGCGCGCAGATCGATGCCGCGAATTTCCGCGCCGATGTGCTTGGACAGCGGAATGACATCGAGCCGGGTGCGGGTTGCGACGTTCATGACAGAACCTCGATCTCGAGCGGGGGATGTTGAAACCGAGCTTACCCGACCGTATTTGCCCCAGCAACGGCAGGACATCACCCAGCAACATTGCGGAGGCGGCCATGGGTACGGAAAAGCGAGCGCGCGCGGTTGGCCTCAATCACGTAGCGCTGGAGGTTGGGAACATCGAGGAAGCTCTGACCTTCTATGGCCGGCTGTTCGACTTCGAGCTGCGTGGGAAAAGCAGCAGTTCCGCGTTCATCGATTTGGGCGACCAGTTCATCGCGTTGCAGAAGGGACGTACCCAGCCAGTCGATGGAGGGCGCCACTTTGGGCTGGTGGTCGACGACAAGGAAGCAGTGCGAAAAGCGCTGGCCGAAGCCGGCATTAAGACCCTGCCTGGTCGGTTCCTCGACTTTCTGGATCCTTGGGGCAACCGCGTCGAGATTGTAGCGTATGAGAACATCCAGTTCAGCAAGACGCCACAGGTGCTGCGCGGGATGGGACTGACGCAGTTGTCCAAGAACAAGAGCGCGCTCAAAGAGCTCGCTGCCAAGGGCATGGCGGCGAGCTGAGCCGGCCGCCGCCAGCGAGCGTGTCTCAGCCGCTCAGCGTCCCGCCGCGGGTGCCCCGGCCGACGGGAGTTCAGAGGCGGAGCCCTCCCCGAGAACGAACTGCGCGAATCGTGCATGCGATTCCGCGATCGAGGGGACGCACCGGTACGGATTCCCGCAGCCCCCATTGAAGGTGATTTCAAATCGACCCTCGCCGCGCGCAACCTTGGTGATCGTGAAAGCAGGTGTCGTTTCGGATGGCACCGGCCCCGCGGTTTGCAGGCTCGTGTCGGTCCGCACCTGAATCTTGAAAGTTGAATTTGTTGTAATCCATGTCGCCGCCCTACCCCATTTGGCATCGCAGTCCGGACCGCTGATGCATATGATCGGCTGGGGTGGCATGAGCTGCTGCAGTTGAGAGGAAGCACAGGCTGCCAGGAGCATTCCGGGCGCCAGGACCACAATGACACGCATGACCGACTATGCCTCCTCTTCGCCGGATCATACGCCGATCGAGAACAGACAGAAAAGCGCCGCTGGGGTCGAGTATGCTCACACGCAGTGGCTTCGAGTCTGGACCATCATCTTCGCAGGCATAGTTGCCGCGCTCCACATCGGTAAAGCACCGATTGCCGTCCCGCTGTTGCGGCAGGATCTGGGACTGAGCCTCGCGTTCGCCTCCTGGATCATAGGCGCCTATGCCATAGTCGGCGCGGTGGCCGGCCTGCCGGCCGGCATACTCATCAGCTTCGTCGGTGCGCGCCGCTCCCTCGTGATCGGACTGCTTTTAATTGGCGCAGCATCCTGCGCCGGAGCATTGGCAACGAGCGGACCTACTCTTCTGGTGACGCGAGTCCTGGAGGGAGCCGGTTTTCTCATGGTCGCGATTGCGGCCCCCATGCTCCTGCGCATGCTGACGGCAGCCAAGGACCGTGACGCGGTATTTGGCTGGTGGGCGATATATTTCACGGCCGGCTCGGTGATCGCGATGCTGGCCGGACCGCTGGTCGCGCGGTTCGGCTGGCAGAGCCTCTGGTACACCACCGGGCTTCTTTCGCTGGCTTATAGTGTGGTCGCCTGGTTCGCTGCACCTCTCGCGCCCAAGGCTGCGCTCAGCGGCGAGCGCGCGCTGCAAGATTTCGGAAAAATCATGCGGGCACCCGGGACTATCTTGCTGGCGTTGGCGTTCGGCTTCTATTCCCTTCAATATCATGCGCTCAGCGGCTTGCTGCCGAGCTTGCTGGTCGAGCGACTTGAGGTCTCCATTGCGGAGGCAGGCGGGATCAGCGCAGCCAGCATCGTGGCGAGCGGCCTCGGCGCCGTCACGGCAGGTTTTCTGTTACGCCAAGGCGTCCCGCTGTGGGCAATTATCGCGTCTGCTTTCAGTTTCATGGGCCTGGTCACGTTCGGCATTTTCCAAGCCTCCATGCCGCTTTTCGGCGTTGCCGCGCTTGGGATCGCCAGTCTCGGGGCGACCGGTTTTGTCCCGGCGTCGATTTACGCGGCTGCTCCCAAATTCGCGCCTGACTCGGCGATGCTCGCGCTCACGGTCGGATGCCTGGTGCAGGCCAGTCATCTGGGGCACGTCCTCGGCCCCTCCGCACTCGGCGCTCTGGTCGAGCATTTTGGATGGTCCGGCGCACCCGCTCTGTTCGGCACAATTGCTTGCGCCGGCGTGGCGGTAGCGCTGGGGATTCGCAGATTGTTGCGCGCGCGCTGATCTCAGTCGCGGCTCTCGCGTCCGTGAAAAACTCGCAACATCACTAGGCGCTGGCCGTCATAGCGATACTGGAACACGTATGCGCTATTGAGAACCTGTAATACGATCCGCCGATACTCCTCGCGGCCCTTTATAGGGGTCCGAGCATTGGGTGATCGGCCAGAAGCTCAACCCGCTTGATGATTTCCTCAGCCACTATACCGGCGAGCGAGGGACGTTGCTGTCGGAGAAACGTTGCAAATCTGTCAAGGTCGGCAAGAGCAGCATCAGAGCATTCAACCTTCATTGTTTAGGCCATGGCCGAAAATCTGATGTTCCCCATGTCCGCAACCACCGCACCACCTTTGAATTCGGGATGGTCGCACCACCGTTTTTGATGCCATTCCAGATGCGGTCCAACTCTGCGATATCAGTTAGTTCGACGGAGACCGGCTCAATATCCAAGTTGACAAGTTCCGCGACCAGCTCGGACACGCTTACAGCGGGTTCTGCCGCACGCATCTTGAGCGTCGCGGCAACAGGCTCGTCAACTTCAATGAGTTGTTTCTTCATCGGCCTAAGCGGTTCCCGGTCGTGTTGAACGATTGTCATTGCCGGGCTTGACCCGGCAATCCATCATTCTCGAAAGAAGATGGATGTGCGGACCAAGTCCGCGCATGACGGTGGAGAGCAGCGCGGTTCAATTCAAGCGGACTCCGCTGTAGTGAGATAGTTAATGCCCGTCGGCAGCCGGCCTGAGCTGCACGGATTCGCCGCAGCCGCAGGCCGAAGTCTGGTTCGGGTTGTTGAACACGAATTGCGCCGAGAGCCTGTCCGTCTTGTAATCCATCTCGGTACCGAGCAGGAACAGTACCGCCTTTGGATCGATGAGCACGCGGACGCCCTTGTCCTCGACAACTTCGTCCGCCTTGTCGACCCGCTCGGCATATTCCATGGTATAGGCCATGCCCGCACAGCCGCCATTCTTGACCCCGACGCGCACACCCACGACCGGCTCGACCGCATTCGCCATGACGAATTTGATTCGTTCCGCGGCGGCATCGGTGAGTCGGATCACTTGAGGTCGCGGCCGCACGCTGGCCATTTGCATCTCCTTCTGCCGGGGTTGAAGGCCCGGGAGTGATGATTCACTCAGCTTTGCCTAAGATAACAATGAATTTGGCGCTGTGAAGATCACCGGGGTGGCAGATCGCTCGGCTGGCGCCTTGATCTGGCCTTTGCGACGGCCTGCGCTCAGTAAATCGCCCACAGGCCGGGTGTTGCCAACTCCACAAGGTGTCCGTCGGGATCGCGGAAATAGATGCTGTGTCCGCCACGCGACCATTCGGTGCGGCCCTCAACCGGGACGCCGTGCTCGCGCAGCCGCTCTTCCCATTGGGCCAGCGCGCCGCGAGCAATGGCGAAGGCGAGATGCAGCGGGCCGTGACCGTCGTGCGGCGGAATGGTGCCTCCCGGCATTCGGACGGTCTCAAGCGTCGAGCCGCGGCGAAACAACAGCAGGACGCTCTGGCCGCCTACGCCATAGGCGCGGAAACGCGCGTCGTGCGTAAGGACAGTCAGCGCGAGGACCTGCTCATAGAACTGTGCTGCCCGCTCGAGATCATCGACGTAAAGGCAGGTTTCGAGAATGCGATCGAGCTTGGGAACGGGGGTAGCCTCTTTTCGGCCTCAGCTGCTGCCGCCGCTCGGCCAATTGCCTGACAGCGATCGCGTGATCTTTTGCGTGATCCGCTGGCATTCCTCGAAGAGCTGGCGCCCATCTTCGGCAGCCATTTGCATCCGCTGGGCAACGAATTTCTGGTACGCCTCCAGCGCGTCCGGAACCGAGTGTGAAGACGTCAGCTTGGTGCCGAGGTCCGACCACAGATTCACTTCGGACTGGACGCGGGCAAGCCAGCCTCGGCTCGCCTGCTCGAACGTGTCGAGCAGCTCCTTCTGCATCTTGAGCAACTCTGGATTCGACGCATCCGTTGGTCTTGCCATGGCCGCTACTCCACTTAGAGAGAACTCTCGCACAACTGAGTGCCTGTGTAATTGACTTGGGTCAATCGACCAAGCTAATAGGTTGCAGCCCAGTTTAGCTCAGGCCCTGAGCTTCTGCCAAAGCGCAGCGCACTGCCAACCGGTGCGCTGCACAACCACCGTCAACCTGGCGCCTTCAGCCGGGCGATGACTTCCGCCGGGATAGCCTTCGCGCGCAGGCGGGTCGCATCGCTCGGATCGCGTTCGGCCCACACCCTGATCTCGTGACCTTCCACAGCAAGCCGACCGCCATTCCACATCCGGTGCCGCACGTCGAAGCTCGAACGCCTGAACTCGCCGATGGTCGTTTCGATTTCGACCAAATCGCCCAGCTTGGCGGGAAGAAGAAAGCTCGCCTTTGCATCCACCAGCGGCATCGAAACACCGTAGATCGCTCCGATCCCGGCAGGAGGGAGCGCAAGTGCGCGCTCAAAAAGAAGCCACGTACTATGATCGAAGAACTCAAAGAAACGGCTGTTGAAAACAATACCGGCGGGATCGCAGTGTCCCCATTCGACAGTGAGTTGCCTGCGATGCGTGAGATAGCTCAAGCCGCCACCTGCTGATGTTGGAACCGTGCGCCAGCTCTCGCGCCCTGTCCAGGCTCGCGCAGTCAATCGGACTGGCCTGGGAGCCCGCAGTCGGCCTTGGCCAAAAGCCGCTTCTCATATCGCGCAATCAAGGTTGGCAATCCCACTATCGCTACTGTTGTGACTACGCCTAACGACACTGCTGTCGATGCGGCCACTTCCGCAAATGCCTCGCCCAGGGAATAGGCGGCCACCCCATAGCCCGTTACCCAGCAAACGGCAGCGGTCCCGCTCGCAAAATAGAACCTCTGCTGCGGCATCCTGCTCGCGCCTGCCAGTGCCGCAGCCATGTTGCGCAGGAATGGCAGAAACCGGGCGCTGAAGACAAATGGGCCCCCGTATTGCCGGAACAGCCACTGACCGATTTTGATCCGTTCCTTCGTCAATCCGACACGCGGGCCGTATTCGGTTATGAGCTGATCTCCGAACTTCCTGCCGAGCCAAAAACCGGTGACCTCTCCTGCGATTGCCGCACAAATTCCAGCTGTGACCAATGTCCAAAGATCGATGGTATGGGTTCGGGCAGCAAAAAACGCAGCCGCCATCAAGGTGGCCTCGGCAGGCAAGGGAAATCCAATGCTTTCCAGTGCGATGAAGGCCGCAACCAACCAGACGCCGTACATCGCTAAGAGCTGTGTCAAATCCAGTGTCACGGCTGCCGAGCCCAGCAATCATTTTTGACGAGCTACATTAACCCGAGATTGCGGCCTTAAACGCGCTCTGGTGTGGAGCGACTGCCTTCAGGAAGGCTTATTTTTGTCAGTGTTGCAGTGGCGGCACACTCTTACCGATGAAATCCGGCTGCGGCAGATGCCGGTATTCATCACTGAGTCCGCATCCGGACACCAGCTCGTCCTAGCTCAGCCAGCAGAGGCACCGCCCCGAGCGCAGCGAGGAGTGCCATTGCCGCATAGGCGTGGACCCCCCACCGCGCGTAGAGCTCGCCCGAAACTCCCATTGCAACCGCCATGACGAGGCCCAGCACGACCGCAAGATATCCCTGAGCCGAAGCGCCCAATCCCGCAGGAGCGGCGCGCGCGACAGCGCCAAGGGCGCCGAGATGAGTTGCGCCAAACGAGAGCGCGTGGAGGCATTGCAGCATCAGAAGCAACGCAGGCGGCGGATCGAACGCCATTGCGCCCCAGCGCATGACTGCCCCCGCAGCTCCCGCAAAAAGGAGCCCACGGGGATTCAGTGGCAAGCGCGCGGAGACAGCGAAGAGCACGATCTCGGCGAGGACCCCGAGCGCCCAAAGGGCGCCGATGGTCATGCCGCCCAGTCCGGCAGCCTGCCATTGCAGAGCTGAAAACCCGTAGTAGATGGCGTGGCTCGCCTGAATCAGAGCCGCCGCGCTCACCATCGCCAGGAGGCGTATATCGCGCAGGAGCGCAGTCACCGAGGCGCGCTGTGCGGATACCTCTGATGTGTTCTTCCCCAGCGGACCCAGGCCGGCGGCCGCCGCCGCGTTGACGATCAAAACACCCACGACGGCCCAAATCAGCTGGGTTTCGGCAACAAGGTCGAGCAGCAAGCCCCCGCCGAGCGTGCCCGCGATGTAGGCTGCGGAGCCCCACGAGCGCACCGGCCCATAGCTTTTTCCATGCTGCCGAAGCCCTGGGAGGGCATAAGCATCGGCAAGCGTCATCAACGGCGTGTAGAAACAGGACGCCAGAGCGACGGCCGCCATAATTGCGCCGGGTGACGGCGCAAACCCCACGCCAGCGTAACCAATGACCGCTGCCATGGAGCAAACGATCATGACGGCGCGCGTTGCATCATGGCGGTCGGCGATGCGCGTTGCGATAGGAATGGC
>DATBYX010000259.1:0-4853 GCA_036513475.1 Xanthobacteraceae bacterium
CAGTCTGCGGCTGCTGCAGCATCGACAAATGGCGGGCGCGCGCCTTCCTCGTGGGCCTAACCTTGCCCTTTCGGGCCATCCGGCGCTCTCTGCTGGGGACACAATGGCGGGGAGCGACAGCAAGCGCGAGAAGGTGATCGAATGGTTTGCGCGCCCGCCTTCGCTTGAACCTACCGTCATGCTGCCGCCCCCACTCAAACCCGCTCGCAACCTGCATGTGAGCTTGATTCTCGCCATCGCCTGCTTCGCAGGGGCGATTGCATACTACGCATTCATGCCTGCGCGTTCTTCGCACTCCCCAGCCACGACTCAGATACTCACTGCGGCGGCCTCGTCTCGAGCGCGAACCCCCCAGCCCCAGGGTTCGAGCCGACCCGAGGTTCATTCGCGAGCAGCACCCTACTGGGCGGAAGGATCACTGTCCCCGAGCTCAGCTACGCAGATTGAGCTCGCCAGAATCGAAACGTCCCAGCCGACGAGCGCGACGTCGCCAGCTGCGGTGATCTCTGAGCGCCATTCCCTCGCCAAGGCAGCGCCCACCGATGAGGAAGATACGCCTTCCCGCGCAAACAGTGCTGTTCGCGCTTTGGAGCCGGAGGAAATCGACGTACTCCTTGAACAAGGGGAGAGGTTCATAGCTGCGGGCGACATCGTTACCGCCCGACTGATCTTCGAGCGTGCGGCCACGGCCGAGAATGCGACGGCAGCCTTGGCACTGGCGGCGGCCTACGATCCGATCGTACTTACCAAGCTTGGGGTATTGGGGATCGACATGGACGTGGAGAAAGCGCGTCTGTGGTATCGAAAAGCCGAGAGCCTTGGTTCAGCCCAAGCCGTCCAGCAGCTTCGCGCTCTTGCCGAGCGTTGATCGATTATCACGCATCCATGTCGACGGTAAATGAAGCTTTCGCAGCCGCCTTGAGCGATGCTGGCGTCCTTGCACCGCTCGCGCTCGTTTTGATTTCAACGGGATGCTTCGTCCGGTACAAAATTTCCGCGAGCAGGGTCAGCCACACCTTCCAGCTTAGAAGCCTCGAGTCGGTCGAGCTGGACCGGTCGATGCTGCTGTACAAGAAAGTTCACGAACGACGGAGTGAAATTCATGAGCTGGCTAACGAGATAGAAGGAGATCTGCTTGCCCGTTATCGACGGCGAAAAATAATCAGGCGGAAATACGCCGAGGAACTGGACGACATCGAGGCCTACGGAAACCATCTTCGATCGACAATCGTTCGACTGCGAAGGAAGCCGATCCAGCGACTAAGATGCTGGCTGCATGTTTGTAGCGCACAGCTGGCATTTGGCCGTTCTCTCACTGCCTATGCAGTCATTTCCTGCCTGGGGCTGATCGAGCTCTATTGCCTGCAACAGCTGCTCGTGGTCGATGAAAGCGAGATAAGCTTTGCGCTATTTTCCCGTTGGGAGGAGCTTCGGGTTCCCATGCTTTACGCCAACTGGCTAGCGGCCGGTTTGATGCTAGCTACGTTGCCTGCCGTCTACCTTTATCGCAGAGTAGAGCTCAGTCGCGAATATCGGATGCAGCTCCGATTATGCAAACAGTTTGCGGCTGCCGATCCGGATCGGCTGGTTCAGGAGCTCTACAGCGAGGATGCGTCCGGCACGCCGCTTGAGCCCTCTGACCGAATCACGCTGGAGCGGACCTGTTTTGATGTGCTGGGGCTCTCACCCGTGGCGACAATCGAGGAGGTAAAAGAAGCCTACAGGGAGCGAGTCAAACAGAACCACCCTGATCGGGTCCAGGGCATGTCCACCGCGTTCACGGCACTCGCCGAGGCTGAAACAAAGAAGTCAATGCCGCCTATCAGGAAGCTCTTCTCGCGCTGCAGGGGCTGCTGATGGCCTGACACAGCCTCCGACTACTCGGCCGCCTCCGCTCTGATGAGTTGCGGCTCTCGTTGCGGAGCGTGCTTATCCCCTCGCAGCCAGACTTGCAGGCGATCAAGATAGAGGTAGACGACGGGCGTGGTGTAGAGCGTCAGGAGCTGGCTTACTGCGAGGCCCCCCACCATGGCATAACCCAGCGGCTGGCGCAGTTCCGACCCCGTGCCATGGCCGAAGGCGAGCGGTACGCCCGCGAGCATGGCCGCCGCTGTCGTCATCAGGATGGGGCGGAAGCGCAGCAGGCATGCCTCGCGAATCGCATCGATTGGGCGCATGTGCTGGTCGCGTTCTGCCGTGATGGCAAAATCGACCAGCATGATGCCGTTCTTCTTCACGATCCCGATCAACAGGATGATGCCGATGATGCCAATGACCGAAAGGTCCATGTGTCCGAGGTTGAGCGCCAAGAGCGCACCCACTCCGGCGGAAGGCAGAGTCGAAAGGATGGTCAGCGGATGGATGAAGCTCTCATACAGGATCCCCAAAATGATGTAGACCACTATCAGGGCAGCCCCGATCAGTGCAGGCTCGCTCGACAGTGACGACTGGAATGCCTGCGCGTTGCCCTGAAAGCTCCCGATGACGCTCGCGGGCATGCCGATTTCGTGTGCAGCCTGGCCGATCGCATCCACAGCCTCGCCGAGTGCAATGCCGGGCTGCAGATTGAAGCTCAGAGTGACGGCCGGAAACTGTCCCTGATGCGCAATCGAGAGCGGACCGACCTTGCCGGAGTCGACATTTACCAGCGTTGAAAGCGGGACTGCTCCGCCGGTGAGCGGAGACTTGATGTAGATAAGATCCAGCGAAGCCAGGTCTCGCTGCTGCTCCGGAAGAATTTCCAGAACAATCCAATACGTTTTGAGCTGGGTGAAATATTGCGTGATCTGGCGCTGTCCGAAGGCGTCATTGAGGGTATCGTCGATGATCTGGGGGGAAATGCCGAAACGCGAGGCTTGGTCGCGGTTGATCGTGATCTTGAGCTGAGGCGCATTCGACAGCAGGTCGGTGGAGACATCTGCCAATTGCGGCATTGTCCGCATTTTCTCCAGCATCTTGTCCGACCACTCGGCCAGCTCGCCGATATCGGCATCCTGCAGGGTGTATTGAAAACTGGCGCGCGCGATGCGGCCGCCCACGGTGATGTCCTGGGCCGGCTGCAGGAATAGCGTTGCTCCCTCGATCTTGGCCAGCTGAGGTCGCAGTCGATCGATGATCTGCGAGGAGGTCAACTCGCGTTCATCGCGCGGCTTGAGCACGATGAAGCCGCGCCCGGTGTTGGCGGTCTGCGCACCACCCGTGGTGCCCGTAAACATCGCGCTGGCTGCAACGTCCGGATCTTGCAGAATCACGTCCCCCATCTTGCGGAGAATCTTCATCATCTCGTCGGGGGACGTATCTTGTGACGCCTCGGCAAAGCCCGAGATCAAGCCGGTGTCCTGGATGGGAAAAAAGCCCTTCGGGATCTGCAGGAACATGATCGCCGTCAATACCATTGTGGCGAAAAAGACCCCAAGGGTGATGGCCTGGTGACGCAACACGACGTCCAGCGTGCGCCGGTAAAACGAAAGCATCGCGTTAAAGCCCGCTTCGATGGCGCGGTAGATGGCGCCGTGTCTCCCGGATTCGCGGTGCATGAAGCGCGAGCAGAGCATCGGCGCCAGGGTCAGCGATACCAGCGCCGAGACCGCAATCGAGGCGGTGACGGTCAGCGCAAACTCCCGGAACAGGCGGCCGATGATGCCGCCCATGAGGAGGAGCGGAATGAACACCGCGACCAGCGAGATGCTGATGGAGAGCACCGTGAAGCCGATCTCGCGCGAGCCTTCGAGAGCGGCTTCCAGGGGCTTCGACCCATTCTCGATGTGACGGTGGATGTTCTCGACCACTACAATGGCATCGTCGACCACGAAGCCCACGGCAATCGTGAGCGCCATCAACGAGAGATTGTCGAGGCTGAAATTGAGAAGATACATCGCTCCGCAGGAGCCAAGCAGCGCGAGCGGGACGGTAATGCTGGGGATGAACGTGGCCCAGAAATTGCGCAGGAACAGCAGGACGACGAGGACGACAAGGGCAATCGTGAGCGCCAGCGTGAACTGGACGTCGCGCACCGAGGCACGGATCGTCGTGGTACGGTCGAGTATGGTCTCGACCTGCATGCTCGGAGGTATTCTGGCCGTGAGCTGCGGCAGCTGCGCCTTGATCTGATCGACCGTGTCGACCACGTTGGCGCCCGGCTGCTTGAACACGGCCAAAATGATCCCGGGCTGATTGTTTTGGTACGCCGCCACGGTGCGATCGACTGCGTCCGGGATGGCCTGACCGACGTCCCTCACACGGATCGGCGCTCCGTTGCGATAGGCCAGAACGACGTCGTTGAACTGCTCGGCATCGGTGATCTGGTCGTTCGTGGCGATCGTGAAGCTGAGCTTGTCCGTGTTGATGGTGCCTTTTGCGGCATTGGCGGTGGACGTTACCAAAGTGCTGCGGATCTCTTCCAAGGTGATGCCGCTCGAAGCGAGCTTTGCCGGATCGACCTGGATTCTGATCGACGGTTGCCGGTCGCCGAATATGGAGACCTGTGCGACCCCGGACACCTGGGAGATTTGCTGCGCCAGGAAAAGATCGCCGTAATCGTCCACCTGGGTCAGCGGCATCGTATCGGAATGCGCCGCCAGCAGGAGAATGGGGGAATCCGCCGGATTAACCTTCTTGTAGTTCGGCGGCGTGGTCATGGATTGCGGCAGGGTCTTGCTGGCGACCGTGATTGCCGCCTGCACGTCCTGGGCCGCCGAATCGATGTTGCGGTTGAGCTCGAATTGAATGACGATCGTCGTCGCGCCGAGCGTGCTCAGAGAGGTGAGCTGCGTGACCCCGGGGATCTGTGCGAGTTGCCGCTCGAGCGGAGCGGCGACCGACGATGCCATGGTTTCGGCGCTCGACCCCTGAAA
>DATBYX010000260.1:0-2369 GCA_036513475.1 Xanthobacteraceae bacterium
ATCTTCTCTATACTGTGCTTGATCCAAGGATCCGGTATTGAGCGGCCCTTTGCACGCGACTGCATTTGCAACCGACTCGGTTGTCGCAGGGGAGGCAGCATCCGATTTCGCCGCCGCCCCTGAGTTGCCGGACATTTTGCCACCGGTGACGATCCGGCGGGGCTTCCTCGGGTTCCTGTGGCGCCATCCCGCCATCGCCGTTGGCGGAGCGCTCGTCGCAACGATGCTGCTGATTGCGCTGCTCGCGCCCTGGCTGGGCACCGTCGATCCCACTGCGCTTGCGCCGGCACGGCGCACCCGCGGGCCCTCTGCCACATTCTGGTTCGGCACCGACATGCTGGGCCGCGATATCTACTCGCGCGTACTCTACGGCGCGCGGGTATCGCTTGGCGTAGGCTTCTCCGTGGCGATCCTCGCGTCGCTCGCCGGCCTTGCCATCGGCCTCGTCTCCGGTTTCTTCCGCGTAGCCGATGGATCCATCATGCGGGTGATGGATGGGGTCATGTCGATTCCTCCAATCCTGCTTGCTATTGCGCTGATGGCGCTTACCCGGGGGAGCGTTGGCAACGTGATCACCGCGATTACCATCGCCGAGATACCGCGAGTGTCCCGCCTTGTCCGCGGCGTCGTCCTGTCATTGCGCGAGCAGCCCTATGTGGACGCGGCAGTTGCCGCAGGCACCCGGACCGCCACTATCCTCATCCGCCACATTTTGCCCAATACGGTTGCGCCGATGACGGTGCAGGCCACCTATGTGTGCGCCAGCGCCATGATTGTGGAAGCGATCCTCTCGTTCATCGGCGCCGGCACGCCGCCCACGATCCCATCGTGGGGCAATATCATGGCGGAAGGCCGCGCGCTTTGGCAGGTGAAGCCCTACATTGTGTTCTTTCCAGCAATATTCCTCTCCTTGACCGTGCTTGCAGTCAATTTGCTTGGCGACGGCCTTCGCGATGCGCTTGATCCGCGCATGATGAAGCGACTGTGACGGCGCTTTGAAATGGCTCTGCTGGAGATTGAAAATCTGCAGACGCATTTCCGCACCCGTGACGGGGTGAACCGAGCCGTGGACGGCGTCTCCTTCACCGTAGAGGCCGGCGAGACGCTTGCGATCGTGGGCGAGAGCGGCTGCGGCAAATCCGTTACCGCGAGCTCAGTTCTGCGCCTGATCCCGGAACCGCCCGGCAAGATCAAAGGCAGCATTCGCTTCGAGGGGGTTGATCTTCTCAAGCTCGATGAGCGCGCCATGCGCGACATCCGCGGCAATCAGATCAGCATGGTTTTTCAGGAGCCTATGACCAGCCTCAATCCGGTCCTCACGGTGGGCCGCCAGATCGGCGAAACCCTGCGGCTGCATCAGGGTCTTGGCCGAGAGGCGGCGGAGCGACGTGTGGTGGAGATGCTGCGACTGGTCGGCATCGCCGAGCCGGAACGGCGTGCGCGCGAATATCCGCATCAGCTCTCCGGCGGCATGCGGCAGCGGGTGATGATCGCCATAGCGCTGGCCTGCAACCCGAAGCTCCTGATCGCCGACGAGCCAACCACGGCCCTCGATGTGACCATTCAGGCGCAGATCCTCGATCTGATGAGCGAGCTCAAGCAGCGGGTGGGCGCCGCCATCATTCTCATCACCCATGATCTCGGGGTGGTAGCGGAGATCGCCGAACGCGTGCTGGTGATGTATGCCGGACGCAAAGTGGAGGAAGCGCCGGTTGGCGAGCTGTTCCGCAGCCCGCGGCACCCCTACACGCAAGGCCTTCTCGGCGCATTGCCGAAGCTCGGCTCCTCCCTCAATGAGAAGGCGACAAAGCTCGTCGAGATACCGGGCGCCGTGCCAAGCCTGAAGCAACGCATTGCAGGCTGCGTCTTCGCCAGCCGTTGTGCGTTGGCACGTGACGTTTGCCGGCACGTGCCGCCGGCGCTCGAGCTCAAAGCTCCGGGCCACCTCGCAGCGTGCCATTTCGCGTCCAAAGCCATGGTGGCCGCGTGAGCATCCCGCTTCTCCAGGTCAACGACCTCAAGAAGCATTTCCCGGTGCGCTCAGGCGTCGCTGGCCTCGGCATCGGCCGCAAACGATGGGTCTACGCGGTGGACGGCGTCTCGTTTGATATCGGCAGGGCAGAAACATTGGCGCTCGTCGGCGAATCGGGCTGCGGAAAGTCCACGGTTGGTCGCGCCATCCTTCGGCTGTTCGATATCACCGCAGGCCAGGTGGTTCTGGATGGGCGCCGCATCGACGATCTGTCTGCGGGCGCGCTTCGCCCTCTGCGCCGCCGTGTGCAAGTGATCTTTCAGGATCCGTTCGCGAGCCTTAATCCGCGCATGCGCGTGCGCAATATCATTGCGGAGCCGATACGGAATTTCGGGTT
>DATBYX010000261.1:0-5668 GCA_036513475.1 Xanthobacteraceae bacterium
CCCATGCTCGATGTGCCCGGATGATGTGAGAACCACAGGCTCCCGAAGGACGTGGCCGTCGTGCAGGCGCTGAAAAAGACGGCGCGCGTCAGGCTCGATTGCAGGAAGTTCCTCTCACCCGACCGCCACGCAATGATGTAGTAGATCTTGAACGCGACGCCGACGCCGAGAAGAAGCGGCAGCGCGATGATGTTGGCGAAATTGAGCTGCAGCCCGATGAGCACGCAGATCTCGAGTGTGACGACGACGGCAATGAGCAGAGGTACCAGGGTGAGCGCAACATCGATCCAGCGGCGCAGCGCAACAAAGAGGATCAGCGCAATCGCCGCCACCGACAGAATGCCGGCCTGGAGAAATGCCTTGATGACGCTTGCGGCGGCCTCGATTATGAAGATCGGTTTTCCGGTGGCGTCGGGTGCGACGCTGCGAACCGCGCTCACGAAGCCGCGCAACTGTGCGTTGTCGTTGGCATCTTCCTTGGGCGCCGCCTCGACCCGCACGTGGCCCTCGCTGGAAATCCAGGCAGTCTTCAGCGCGAGCGGTAACGTCTCAATGCTCACCTGCTCGGCGGCGAGAAGACTCCTGACTTGGCGCAGCGTGGTCGTTAGCGGCGCGATCAGCGCATGCCGCGCTTCGTCCATGACGGCCGGCGGTGCATCCACCAGCAAGCGCAGCGCCGTTGCGAGATGGCGCGCCTGTACCGCGGCAGGGCTGTCGACGTCGCGCGCACCGTCGGACAGGTCATTGACCAGTTTCTCGATCGCCGCCTCGGTCTCCGCCGGCGTTGGGTCGGCATCGATCTCGTCGGGGTTGAGCGTGTTGCGCAGAAAGAAGCTCGCGTCCTCGATGAGCGCGAGCTTGGCCTCCTGATCTTTGGGAACGAAACTTTGCAGCGTCACCACCCGGCCGACTTCCGGCAATTGTCGCAGCCTTTCGGCAGTGGCCGAGGCGTCTGCGAGATTGCTCCGCAGCACATCGATCGTGTTCGGGCTCGTGTCAGGGACATTCATCAGGTCCAGCACCGTCGCCACCGATTCGGCGTCCTGCGAGCGCAGATTGAGCGGATTGAAGTCGAAGCGCAGGCCTGCGAGCAGCGGCAAGCCGAGAATGGTGGCGGCCACCGTGGTGCCGACGATCCAGTTACGCCGCCGTTCCAGAAAGCGGTCGAGCGGTGCCAGCGCGGCATAACCGATCGGTTTGTGGTCGGGAGGCGCTTTGAGCACCGCGAGCAAGGCCGGTAGCAGGGTTAATGTCGTTGCCAGCGCGATGATGATGCCGGTTCCGGCGATCAGTCCCAGCTCGGAAAGACCCAGATATGCGGTCGGCATGAACGCGTAGAACGCGGTCGTGATCGCAGCGGCTGCGAGCACGAGCGGTGCCGCCATCCCGCGCGCCGTTGCCGGAAGTGCCGCATCGGGATCATCACACGCGTGCCGCTCGGCTCGATAGCGCACGCAGAGCTGGATGCCGAAATCCACGCCGAGGCCGACGAAAAGCACGGCGAACGCGACCGAGATGAGGTTGAGCGCTCCCACCATCCACAGCCCGACAGCTGCCGTGATCAGCAGTCCGACGACCAGATTCACGAAGACGGCGAGGATGAGGCGTGCCTTCTTCAGCGCGAGCCAGAGCACCAGGATCACAAGAAGCAATGTCATGATGCTGTTTACGGCGGCGCCGTCGGCCACCGTGGCAAATTCCTCGTCGGAGAGCGCCACCGATCCGGTGAGACGCACCTTCACGCCCTTCTCCGGCGTGAGCCCGAGCCTCGCTGCCGTTTCGCGTATGACTGCGGTTGCCTTGCCTCCGGGCTGCAGATCATCGAAATCGAGCACCGGCTGGATGTTCACGAACCGGCGAAGGTCCGAGGGCTCGGGCACCTGCCCCGTGATCAGCTTGCGCCAGGAGAAAGCCGGGGCCTTTCCTTGCGCGAGTTGATCGAGCGCATCAGCGAGCGCAGTGAGCGCCGGCTTGAGATCTTCCACCTTTGCTTTCCCTAGGCGCACGCCTTCGAGCGACTGCGACAGCGTGCGAAACACGCCGCGCAGCGTCGGATCCGCGGCGAGCGTCCCGAGGAAAGGCTGTGCGGAAATGAGGTTGGCGGTGGTGCGCTCAACCTCGTCCGGACTGAGGTAGAGGATGCCGTTCTTCTCGAAGAACTCGCCGCCATCGGGACGGGTGACGGTGCGGATCACGTCTGAGCGCGGCGCAAGCTCATGCACCAGCGCATCGGCGGCATCATCGGCGGCCTCGGGCGTGGTCGCGTCGATCACCGCAATGATCTGGTCGATCCGTTGCGGAAAGGCGGCATCGAGCATCGTCTCCTGTTGGCGCCACGGAAGCGAGCTCGCCAAAAGCTTGCTGCTGTCGGTGGTGATGACGAAATGCCGCGTGAAATAGCCCCCTGAGACTATTGCCAGCAGCAGGAAGGTGAGGATCACCGGCCACGCATAGCGGCTCGACAGTTCCACCAGCCCTGTGATCGCCGCTATCGTCTCAGCGGCGCGGTTTGTCTTCACGGATTCTCGGGCGATTCGATTGCGCGCTTGAATGGCAATGGCGTCGCTGCCGTCTGCTGGCGCAACCAAGGCACGGGCCGATACGCGAACCCGTGCAAGACGCAAAACGTCTTGCGAGCTTTTCACGTCACGAGTGCAGGTATCGAATGTGGGCTGGATCGGTAAAGGTGTGACATGCGCGGGGCCCCCTCCCTCGCTCGCGTGCAAGCATGACCGCAAAGTGGGACAGTCGCTAGGGTAACCTGGCGCGTTTCATCCAGTCCGTTTGCTTGCCCAAGCGGCCTAGCTGATGAACGTCGCTGCAGCCACTACGATCTCTGCAATAAAAGCGCCCATACAAGAAAACAACACCGCGTCTATGATGATTCTGATCATTGCGCGCCCCCAGTTGACTCCCCGACCGCAGCTTAGCCGAAAGCTGACAAGTGTTAAGGATCTTGGGGCGACCCTGGCGTTTTTTTGTAGAGCGTTGCTCTCTTGCAACAAAGCAAGACTGAGGTGGCCAAAAGAAAAGCCCCGGTCCGATGAGGGCGTAGGGCCGGGCGGGCGACCTCCAGTAGTCCGCACCCGAATGAACGCGATGCGCCGAGCCGCTTGGCGCCGATATCAGGACCAAGGACGGTATTGCCGGTGAGATTACCGCCGGGGTGAGCCAGGCCTTCCACGAGCCGAGCCCGCACGGGATCGCCCACCGAGATCGCAAAAACGGGAATGCTGCTTGTTGCCGCAAGGGCCGCGCGCGCCGGCGCCGTGCCGTACACGGCAATTACATCGACGGGTACACGATGGCCCTCACCCGGGACCTGAAGACTTGTCCGTAGGCATGGTCATTGTCGCGCACCAAGTAAGCCGGCGCTGAGGCCCAGGGAAAGGCCTCGGTGATCTGTCGGGCCAGCCACTCGGCCGTCGGGTGTCGTGTCACCTCGAACCACAGCAGTTGCCGCCGGCCGTGGCCCAGAACCAGAAACGCGAACAATCGCTCAAAGGTCAGCGTGGGAACCACGAATAGATCAATGGCCGCGATCGCCTGCGCATGATTCCGAAAGAATGTCTTCCAGCTTTGCGATGGCGACCCACCCTGCACCATGTATTTGGAGACGGTCGATTGGGCGACCTCGAAGCCGAGCATCAGCAGCTCGCCATGGATCCGGGATGCTCCCCAATTCGGATTCTCCTTAGCTTATCCGTCGGATGAGGTCACGCAAACCCCGATCGCTCTTTGGCCGTCCTGCCCTCTTTCGCGATTTCCAGCGCCAGAACGCCTTGAAACCCCGCACGATGCCAGCGAAGAATGGTCTCCGGCTGAACCACCTGCGTGGCACCGAGCGGGCTCGGCCAAAGCTGGGTCATACAGACCAGCTATTTTCGGAAAGGACAGGACCTCGCCAAGCAGGCGATCTCCGTCGATCTGCTCCTACTGCGCTGAAACCGGCCGTCTTTCTGGGCCCGAGAAAACTGCGATGTCTCCACAGGGCGACATCTGATCTTCCCATCTCTTATACCAAAGCACTACTACCTCGCCCCCGATCGCCTAGTCCGCTCCATCTTACGTTCGAGCAGATTTTTCTATGTGCATAATTGCCGCGGTAGAGACACGGCACTAGCTTTCAAGGCCAGAGACGGAAATTTAGGAGCTGAACTTCTCGGCCGGAGCCACACGTACAAAGAGAATCATCCACGAATTGAAAACGATCGCGAAATGCGTCAGTAGGAGACAGACCCATGACCAGCACCGAATACACCGCTAATTTGGCCCGGACGTTCATGGCCGTAGAGATTGCCATGGCGTCGGTCAATAGCGGAGCCGCGATCGTCACCCGCGCACGAGCCGAGAAACTGCTTGACGATTACTTCACCTGCCTCGAACAGGCGGTCCCCTGGACCGAGAATAATGCGCTGGACCGCCGGTCCTGATCCGACCACGAACATTCCGCGAGCAGCGAAACGGAACCTACCCGCCCACCTGCCAAACCCGACGAGTTGTTAGACGGACTTTTTTTATCTCTAGCGGGCGGCCCAAAGGTCATTCAATGATCTCGTTAGCGATGACAAGAAGATTTCGCGGAATTTGCAGTCCAAGCAGCTGAGCCGATTTCAAGTTGATGATAAACTCGACTTTCGTGGATTCCTGGACCGGCATATCGGCGGGCTTTTCTCGTAAGGTCAAAAAATTCATCTGCGGCACATCCCCCGTTTATGCCGCCTCTTGATGGTAGTCTTTCGCGGCACTGAACCGGCCCCGCCAGCCAATACTGCACCTGGCCAAAGGTCTCGACCTTGAGGGCGACGACAGTCACAGCCACGCAGCTTGCATGGTTGGCCTCATTAGACATCGCCAAAATGCATCGTCCGGGGCTTTCCCGTTAGCGCCCCTCAGTTGCCCCCTCTCCTGTGCTAATTTGACTCGCCAAGCACCATAATTAGGCGCACACTTAAGCTATCACCGACAGGGCGGCTGTGCGTCAGGCGTCGGTGGCGAGAGACTGGGGTGTGCTCCCGCCTGAAACAGGAGCGCGCTATGGCAAATCGCAATAACACGATACCTCTTTTTGCTCTGAAAGTCTGCAGTGATCGCGGCACTCTAAAGCTCGTGTCATCGAAGCAGTAAGGCGATGCGCACGACGGGGTACCCGCAGACGGAAGAAACTGAGGTAGCGTTCGCATTCTATCTTGCTGTCTGCATGTTCGTATGCGGCCTCTTCGGGTTCGGCTTTTACAACCTGTTTCAACCTCGCCAGTTTCCCAATCCAGGGTTGACCGCATACAAGCCGCCGCCTGCAACGGTCATAACGTATGCAGGTACGGCGAAGTTTGCCTATGGGGAACCAGCACCATCTGAGACCGCGACTGAGGAGCCTTCCCATGGCGCTCCTGACGAGACGACCCGCGCCTATGCGAGCGCGACACCATCGGTAACGGCTCCCACTCCGGTCGTTTTCGCGTCTGCCCCGCATGTGAGCAGGGACGCGGCAAAAACACCGGCAAGGCGGAGCGTCGAGGCGAAAGCGCGTCAAGCTCATTCGCCGCGGGCGGAGCGGACCGCCTCGTCCAGGGCTCATTCCGAGTCACGCAGCGTCGCCGCTGTTTATCCAGGATTCGCAGCGGTCCGTTGAGTCCCCGCTCGGCGCTCATGTGCGCAATCGTATCAC
>DATBYX010000262.1:0-8089 GCA_036513475.1 Xanthobacteraceae bacterium
ACCATGTCGGCCGATTTCCCGACTTTCTTCGGAGTGCCGGGAATCGAGATGGACAAGAAGTTCGATTTCCACAAGGACGGATTTAATCTGTACTGGTGGCGCATTATCGAGCATGCCGGCACGCACCTCGATGCTCCGATACACTTTTCGGAGAATGCGATGAGCGCCGAAGCCATTCCGGTCAGCACCCTTGTGACGCCGCTTGCGGTTTTGGACGTCTCGTCCAAGGCGGCGCAAAACCCCGATTATCTCGTTTCGCCTGACGACCTTGCCGCTTGGGAGAAGGAACATGGGCGCATGCCTGAAAACTGTTGCGTTGCCATGCATTCCGGATGGGCGCGACATGTGGTCGAGCCTGCCAAGTTCACGGGCAAGGACAGTTCCGGCGTGCTGCACTTTCCCGGTTTCAGCCTGGAGGCGGCGGACTGGCTGATGAAAGAGCGCAGCGTGGCCGGTTTGGCGGTTGACACCTTGTCGCTCGATCACGGGCCTTCCAAGGAGTTCAAGGTGCATTACCACTGGCTGCCGTCAGGCCGATGGGGTCTGGAGAATGTAGCAAATCTGGACAAAGTGCCCCGCTCCGGAGCAACGCTCGTCGTAGGGTTGGCGAAGGTGAAGGGGGCGACTGGAGGTCCTGCAAGGCTCATTGCGCTGGTGTGAGGTGCATGCTCATGGCCGTCGAGCGTACCTTTTCGATCATCAAGCCGGATGCCACCGCCCGTAACATTACCGGCGCCATCAATACCATGCTCGAACAGGCTGGCTTGCGCATCATCGCGCAAAAAAGGGTTCGAATCAGCCGCGACCAGGCGGAGACCTTTTATTCCGTCCATCGCCAGAGGCCTTTCTTCCGTGAGCTCGTGGAATTCATGATCTCCGGGCCGGTGGTGGTCCAGGTGCTTGAAGGAGAAAACGCCATTGCGCGTTATCGTGACATCATGGGTGCGACCGACCCGGCGAAAGCGGCCCCAGGCACGATCCGAAAAGTTCATGCGAAATCGATTGGTGAGAACTCCGTGCATGGTTCTGATGCGCCCGAAACTGCTGCGGTCGAGATTACCCAGTTCTTTTCAGGCAACGAGATCGTTGGTTGATCTCGCCGCTACGAATCAGTGCTGGATACCCTTCGGACATGGAAGCCAGCGGATGCGGATACCGCGAATGAGAAGGAACGCTAAGTGAGCGCGATTGGCGAAATGTTCGACTCTGCCACTTGGCTAGCAATGGTCACGAGCGGCTGGGACGAGATCGGACAGACCGCGTTCTGGGTCGCGTTGCTCAAGATCATGTGGATCAACGTGCTGCTGTCCGGGGACAATGCGGTCGTCATTGCGATGGCTTGCGTCGGCCTTCCGCCGCGTCAACGCCTGTGGGGCATGATTCTCGGCGCCGGTGTGGCCGTCGTTCTGCGTATCGTCTTTACCGTGGTGATCGCCCAGCTCATGCTGCTGCCCTATCTGAAGCTGATAGGCGGGCTCGCGCTGTTCTACATCGCCGCCAAGCTGCTCGTTCCGGAGGATGAGGACGAGAACGAGGTCCAAGCAGTCGAGCATCTTTGGCGAGCTGTCCGCATCGTCGCCGTCGCCGATATCGTGATGAGCCTCGACAACGTCATCGCGATCGCGGCTGCCGCCCAAGGCAACTTTGCTCTCATCTTGATTGGACTGGCGATCAGCATTCCCCTGATCGTGGCGGGCGCGGCGTTGATCATGGCTTTGCTCGAGCGATACCCGATCTTCGTATGGGCGGGCGCCGCATTACTCGGCTGGATCGTGGGCGAGACGATTGCGACCGACCCAGTGATCCAGGGCTATCTGGAGCCGAGGTTGGGCGCGGAAGGGTTCCACTACGTCATGCTCTTTGCCGCGTTGCTCGGGGCTATCCTGGTCCTTCTCGTGGGAGGCATGTGGCGGCGCTCGAAACAATCGAGCAGGGAAGCCAAGATCTCCGCGGCGGAATAGTTGGGCCAGATTTTTGCTCAAGCCAAGCTGCCCCGCGGGCTTTCACCAGAGCTTAATGAGACTGCGATTGCGCCGCGCAGACTTGCTAATGCCGCATTTTTCCTATTTCTTACCGCGCAATTCGGATTTTGGGCGCTCCGGCCGTTGCGTGCCGACAGGGCGCATTCGCTTCGGATAACCCAAAATCCGGGTCGTGGTGCGATCCGCAGCAAAGCGGGGCGTTCCACTCGCTCTGAGACTTCACTGACTATCTGAGACTCTGACTATCTGAGACTTCACTGACTAGGAGACAGACGATGCAAAAGGGCACCGTCAAGTGGTTCAATCCAACTAAAGGCTACGGGTTCATTCGGCCTTCAAGCGGAGACAAGGACGTTTTCGTTCATATCTCAGCAGTGGAGCGCGCTGGCCTCAGCACGCTCAACGAAGGCCAGACTGTCGAGTACGAGCTCGTGACCAATCGCGGCAAGACATCAGCGGAGAATCTCAAGGTGTCCTGACCGGGCGGGAAAAGCCGGTCATCCCGGCCAGCGAGTTCTTCCCGTAGCCCCCGGCCTTCGGCCGGGGGTTTTTGAGTCTCAGGTATCAAGCGTCAGATATCACGTATCAGGTTATCAGGCCTCAGGCCTCAGGTATCAGGTATCAGCGAGGCATCGGGTATCAGAGGAGAGATGAGGATATCCATCTGATCCCTCTTACCTGCTATCTGATCCGTGGATGTCTGATCCCTGATACCTGATATCGGATCCCTGGAGATCTGACATCTACCCCCGACCAGCCGTGCCTGGCCCCGTGCAACAAGAGCAAGTGCGATCGGATAGATCCGGTGCTCGATAGCCAGCACGCGGCTCTCAAGCGTTTCTGGGGTATCCTGTTCGTGCACTGCCAGCGCGCCTTGGGCGATGATGGGACCACAGTCCACATCTGCGGTCACGAAGTGGACCGTTGCGCCATGTATTTTCACCCCGCTTGCAAGCGCGCGCCGATGCGTGTCCAGCCCTTTGAATGCCGGAAGCAGGGAGGGATGAATGTTGAGCATCTTTCCCTCCCAGCGCCTCACGCAGGGAGCGGTCAATACGCGCATGAATCCGGCAAGACAGGCGATCTCAATCCGGTACCGTGCGAGCACCTCCTCGAGAGCGAGCTCAAAGCGTTCACGGTCGCCGCCATAGACAACGTGATCGACCACGGACGTTGCAATGCCCGCGGCTTGCGCATGTGACAGACCGGCCGCCGCCGGCCGATTGGACAGGACCAGCGCGATCTCGGCGGGATAAGTCGGAGACCTCGCCGCCTCGATCAACGCGATCATGTTGGAGCCGCGGCCGGAGATCAGGACGGCCACGCGGGCCTTGGTCATGCGCTCGGGGAGGGACATGCCGTTCACAATTGTCATTCCGGGGCCTCGGTGAATGCACCGCCTGCAACGACCATGGTCGGCGTTCGGCGAACCAAGTGTTACAATCAGCGCGACGCCAAGCCTGTGCAATGGCCCGATCGCGGGTATATTGGACAGAAAAGAGGAAAGGGAACCGCGGCTTGCGGCCCGGACCATCCGAGGGGGCGCTTTGAGTATTCCCAATCTCATCACGCTTGGCCGCATTTTGCTGGTGCCCGTCGTGATCTGGGCAATCACGGCGGGCGAGATGAGCGTCGCGTTGGCGTTGTTCCTGCTGGCCGGCGTCAGCGATGCCGTGGATGGCTTTCTGGCCAAGCGTTTCGGCATGCGCACGGAGCTTGGCGGTTATCTCGACCCGCTGGCGGACAAGGCGATGCTGGTCTCGATCTTCATTGCGCTCGCGGCCATAGAGGCGGTGCCGCGCTGGCTCGTCATCCTCGTCGTCTCTCGCGACATCATGATCGTGGGAGCGGTGATTCTGGCGTGGCTCGTGCACCGGCCGATACCGCTGAAACCGCTGCTTGTCTCCAAGCTCAACACCGTCGCACAAATTGCGCTCGTTTGCGTCATATTGGCGGCGCTCGCATTCGACTGGAGCCTCGCGGGGATCATCTTAGTGCTCACCGTGCTGGTGGCCGCCTTGACCTTTCTTTCCATCGGTTTCTATGTCGCTGAGTGGGTCCGGCACATGAATGCTGCCGAAGCGCGGCGTTAGTGTAATGAATTACCGGCATGTGACCTTTTGGGCCATTGTCTTCGTCAGCGTCTGCGCGTTGCTCTGGCTGTTGCGCGAGGTTCTGCTGCCGTTCGTGGCCGGCATGGGGCTTGCCTATGTGCTGGCGCCGGTTGCGGATCGCCTGGAACGCGCCGGCTTGAACCGAACAGTCGCCGCGCTGTCGATCGTCGGCCTCGTCATTCTCTCTCTGATCGCAGTGGCGCTGCTCATCCTTCCTCTGGCTGTGCAGCAGAGCGTGCTGCTGCTTTCCAAGGTTCCGAGTTACGTGGAGCGGATCCGCGAGCTCATCGCCGCCCCCGATCGCCCGTGGTCAAGCTGGCTTCAGAGCGAGGACTCGAGCAAAGCATTGTCCGACTTCATGCGTTACGCCTCGACCTGGATGACGAGTTTTGCCTCTTCGCTGTGGAGTGGCGGACAAGCCCTGGTCTCGCTCGTTTCGATCCTGATCATCATGCCTGTCGTAACGTTTTACCTTATCCGTGACTGGCCCGCGATGTTGAAGGTTCTCGATGCATGTACCCCGCTCCCTTACCGCGCCACGGTGCACCAGCTGGCACGGGAGTGCGACGCGGCTATCTCTGGATTTCTTCGCGGGCAGCTTGGGGTGTGCTTGGTGCTTGGCTTGTATTACTCGCTTGCATTGACGCTCGTCGGACTCAATTTCGGGCTGCTGATTGGAGCGTTGTCGGGGCTCATCACCTTCATCCCGTATATCGGCTCGCTCTCCGGGCTCTTGGTTGCGACGAGCGTTGCGGTCGCGCAATTCTGGCCCGACTGGATATGGATCGTGGCGGTAGTCGCCATTTTCCTCGTTGGACAGTTCGTTGAAGGCAACGTCATTTCGCCCAAGCTCGTGGGCGAACGGGTCGGATTGCATCCCGTTTGGCTCATTTTCGCGATGTTCGCCTTTGGGTATCTGTTCGGTTTTGTCGGCTTGCTGGTCGCGGTGCCGCTCGCGGCGGTAGCCGCGGTGCTGGTGCGGTTTGCCCTGCGGCGCTATCTCGTGAGCCCGCTCTACAAGGGAGAAGAGCCGGTCCGATGACGCCCGCTCCGCGTCAGCTCGCGCTCGCGCTCGACCACCCGGAAAGCCTGGTGCGCGAGGATTTCTTGAGCGGGCCGTCCAATGCGTCGGCCCTTGCGCTGGTCGAATGCTGGCCGGCTTGGCCGAACAGGTCCGTCATTCTTGCGGGTTCTGAAGGCTCCGGAAAAAGTCACCTTGCCGCGATCTGGGCGGCTGCGGCAGGGGCGCGGGTGGTCGGAGCGCGGGCGCTCGAGCCGGGCATGGTGCCGCGCACCCTCGCCACTGGGGCCGTGGTCGTCGAGGACCTGCTGCCCGGGGCATTCGACGAGCGGGCGCTCTTTCACCTCCTCAATCTCGCGCGCGAGGACGAGGCCTTTGTGCTGCTCACCACGCGCATCCCGCCGGCCGAATGGAGAGTGGTTCTTCGCGACCTTGCTTCGCGTCTGCAAGCCCTCCCCACCGTCAGCTTGGCTCCGCCTGATGATGCACTGCTGCGCGCGGTGCTGGTCAAGCTGTTTGCGGATCGCCAGATCGGGGTGGACGCGCCTCTGATCGGATATCTCGCCACGCGCATGGAGCGCTCGTTTGCCGCGGCCCGCGCGATCGTGGCAAAACTCGATGCCGAATCGATGGGCCGGAAACGCCCGTTAACCAGAGCCTTGGCTGCCGAAGTTCTACGCGCGGCGACCGGTTGACGGCCATGCGGCCGTGGCGCGTTATGTCATAAGCAACGCTTTGCAGGATGCCCGTCATGGCCGAGATAAGCCAAGCTATTGTCAGAGAAGAGGAAATTACCCCAGACACGCTTCCGGAGCCGGCTCCGCCGGTTGCCCCCCAGTTCGAGCTTTCCTCGAGTCCGGACCGCTTCATCAACCGTGAGCTGTCCTGGCTCCAGTTCAATCGTCGTGTGCTCGAGGAATCCGGAAACGAGGCGCATCCGTTGCTGGAAAGGGTCCGGTTTCTCTCCATCTCCGCCAACAATCTCGATGAATTCTTCATGGTCCGGGTGGCCGGCCTCAAGGGGCAGCTGCGCGCGGGGATCAGCGTCAGAAGCCCGGACGGGCTCACCCCCGCGGAGCAGCTCGCCCGTATCGCGGATGCGGTTGCTATTCTGGCAAGTGACCAGCAGAAGCGCTGGCGCGAGCTGCGGCAGCTGCTCGCGGATAATGGCATCGTGCTGGTCGATGGCCCGGATCTGCGAAAAAAGGAGAAGACGTGGCTGGAGGATCATTTCCTGCGCCAGATCTTTCCCTTGCTCACGCCGCTTGCGATTGATCCGGCCCACCCGTTTCCGTTCATTCCCAACCTGGGCTTCACCATCGCGCTGGCGCTCGTCCGGGTCAGCGATGGGAAGGCCTTGGATGCGCTCATCCGGGTTCCCGGCAAGATCGACCGCTTCATTCGGCTGCCGGCGAGCGAAGGCGCCCCGGGAACGCGCGTCATCACGCTCGAACAGGCGACCAGCCTCTTCATCGGGCGGCTCTTTCCCGGTTACACGCTCAAGGGCCAAGGCGCCTTCCGCATCATCCGTGATTCCGAGATCGAGATCGAGGAAGAGGCAGAAGACCTCGTGCGCGAGTTTGAGACAGTGCTCAAGCGCCGCCGGCGCGGGTCGGTCATCCGGCTCGAGCTCGAAGCCGCCATGACCCCCAATCTGAAGGTCTTCGTGCAACGGGCGCTCGCATGTGCCGACGATGAGATCTTTCAGGTTGACGGCGTGCTGGCGCTCAACGAACTCTCACAGCTCCTGAGCCTGGCGGAGCGGCCCGATCTCGAATTCATTCCGTACAATCCGCGCTATCCCGAGCGCATTCGCGATCACGGGGGTGATTGCTTTGCGGCCATCCGGCAGAAGGATCTGATCGTTCACCATCCCTACGAATCATTCGACGTGGTGGTGCAGTTCCTGCAGCAGGCGGCACGCGATCCCGACGTCGTTGCTATCAAGCAGACGCTCTATCGCACCTCCGCCGAGTCGCCCATTGTGCGCGCGTTGGTTGAGGCGGCCGAGGCTGGAAAGTCGGTGACGGCGCTCATCGAGCTCAAGGCCCGCTTCGACGAGGAGGCCAATATCCGCTGGTCACGCGCCCTCGAGCGCGCCGGCGCGCAGGTCGTCTACGGATTCATCGAGCTCAAGACCCATGCCAAGCTGTCAATGGTGGTGCGGCGCGAGGCGGGAGCGCTTGCATCCTACATTCACGTCGGGACCGGCAACTATCACCCGGTCACGGCGAGGATCTATACCGATCTGTCCTTTTTCACCTCGGATCCGGTCATCGCGCGCGATGCCGCTCGCATATTCAACTACATTACCGGCTATGCGGAACCCGCCGAGCTGGAGCGGCTTTCCGTTTCGCCGCTCACCATGCGCAAGCGCATTCGTAGGCACATCGAGGAGGAGATCGAGCATGTCCGCGCCGGCCGGCTTGGCGCCATCTGGATGAAGGACAACGCGCTCGTCGATCCGGACATCATCGATATGCTCTACGCAGCCTCGCGCGCGGGTGTCTCGGTGGAGCTGGTCGTTCGCGGCATCTGCTGTCTGCGACCGGGCCTGCCCGGGCTTTCCGAGAACATCAAGATCAAATCGATCATCGGAAGGTTTCTCGAGCACAGCCGCATCTACTGCTTCGGGGCAGGGCACGGGCTGCCGCACCCCAAGGCGGCCGTCTACATCTCCTCCGCCGACATGATGCCGCGCAACCTCGATCGTCGGGTGGAAGTGTTGTGTCCGATTCTCAATCCGACCGTGCACCAGCAGGTGCTCGAGCAGATCATGCTGGCCAATTTCAAGGACAATGAACAGAGCTGGAAGCTGCTGCCTGACGGCAGCTCCATTCGCATCAAAGCTGCGGAAGGGGAAGAGCCCTTCAATGTGCACAAATACTTCATGACAAATCCCAGTCTGTCGGGTCGCGGCAAATCGAAGGAAAAGTCACCCCGCAGCCTTCTCCGCCGCCTCGACCGGGTCT
>DATBYX010000263.1:0-6753 GCA_036513475.1 Xanthobacteraceae bacterium
CCAGCGAGCTCGATCGAGGGCTTGGAGAACGATCCGACGTAGGTGGGAAGCGGCCGCTGAATCGGCTTCGGGGTGATCCGCACGTCCTCGAACTGATAGTGCTTGCCGGCATGCGACATGCGTCCATCGGCAACCCACAGCTTGCGCACGAGCTCAAGCCCTTCCTCGAAAATGGACTGGTTGTCCTCGAACGAGACATGGAATGGCAGATACTCGCGTTTGTCGTAGCCCCGGCCCGCAGCAAAATCGACCCTGCCGTTGCTCAGAAGATCCAGCGTTGCCCATTGCTCTGCGACCCGGATCGGGTGGTGCAGCGGCAACACGGTCACGGCCGGCGCGAGGCGGATGCGGTGGGTGCGAGCCGCGATGTACGCGAGGATCAAATCGGGGGAGGAGAGAACCCCAAGCGAGTTGAAATGGTGCTCGCCGATCCAGGCCGAATGCATGCCGACCTGCTCGGCGTAGAGCGCTTCCGCGGTGATGTCCTCGATGAACTGGTTGGCCGAGCGCTTGTTGTTCTCATAGTGATTATCGCTCAGCGTGAAATATCCAAAATCCATTTTTCGCCTCCTTCGGCCGAGCGCTTCTCTGCGGGCCTGGTCCCTTTTAGGGAAGCCACAATACTTGACATTGCAACTATTGTAAATACAATTATTTTGGACGAAGGTAAGACCTCCGGAACCGAGCGGTCTTGCCGCAGACCGTGCTGGGTACGGAGTCCCAATTTCCTGCTTTTCCGAGGATGCCGTGGCGCGCCGTCCCCATTTAGATCTCGCAGAATTTCTTCCCTATCTCCTGAACCGGGTAGGCTCGGCGCTCGTTGCGCGGTTTTCCGAGAGCGCGCTCGCCGGGACGCATTTGAGCATTGCGACCTGGCGCGTGCTCGCGGCACTGTCGAATAACGGCCCGTTGCGTCAGATCGATATCGCCGAGATTACCAGCATGGACGTGTCCACCATGTCCCGCCTGGTCACGCGGCTCGTCCAGATGGGGCTGGTCAGCAGGACGCGATCAAGCACAAGTAACCGCGAGGTCGTCGTGGAGCTGACCCCTAAAGCAGCGACACTCGTCGCACGCCTGATTCCGATTGCGGAAGACCTGCAGGAAACAGCGACGCGCGGCCTATCAAAGCAAGATCTGGCTGTGGTCAAACGAGCGCTGCGCCGGATGCACGAAAATCTCATGCGAGACGGCGCTATAGAACCCAGTCATCGGCCAATTGGAGGGACCAAAAAAGCGCTTGGAGCTTGAGCAGTCACCCCCGAGCGGCCCTGCCAAGCTCGTCTACTCCGGCTGGATGCCTGCCGCCCGCACGATGTCGGCCCATTTCCGGGTCTCCGCGGCTACATAGGCGCGCAATTCTTCCGGACTGCTGGTTACGGGCTCTATCCCCGCAGCGAGCAGCGCATCCCTGACCGCCTTGTCCGTGAGTGCGGCGTTCAGCGCCGCATTGAGCTTGCCGACTACCGCTTTGTCGCTCTTGGCCGGCACGAAAGCCGCAAACCATGCGGTCAGCGTGTAGCCTGGGACGCCCTCCTCGATCATGGTCGGGAGCTCGGGCGCGAGCGGCGAGCGCTCGGCGCTCGACACCCCGAAGCCCTTGACCTTGCCGCCGCGGATCTGCGGCAGCGTCGTCGAGAGATCCGCGAATACCAGGGAAATCTGCCCGCCGAGCAAATCCGCAATGGCCAGCGGATTGCTCTTGTAGGGCACGTGCAGCATGTCGAAGCCGGCGAGCGTCTTGAGCATTTCTCCTGCGAGACGGGCAGAGCTCGAGCCGCTGCCGAAGGTGAGCTTGCCCGGATTTGCCTTCCCGTGCGCAATGAGCTCGCGTGTGTTGTTGGCCGGCACCGAGGGATGCACCGCCAGCGCCAGCGTGATCTCGCCGAGCTTTCCTACGGGCTCGAAATCCGCAATCGGGTCGTACGGCAGTTTCTTGAACAGGCTCTGATTGGCGGCGTGCGTGGTGTTGCTGGTGATAAAGACGGTGTGCCCATCCGGCGAAGCCCGCGCCACGTTCTGAGCCGCCAGCATCCCGCTCGCGCCCGCGATATTCTCAACAACCACGGTCCAGCCCTGCGCATCCCCGAGCTTTTGCGCGAGAATGCGCGCCAGCGCATCGGTGGCGCTCCCTGGCGCGAAGGGAACAACGAACTTGATGGCTCTCTCAGGATACTGTTGCGCAGGCGCCTGATTTGACGCACCGAGGAGGCTCGCAAAAAGCGAGACAGCGGCTGCGATCAATCTGAGCATGGAATTCTCCTTCGTGATCTCCGCAAACGCTCCCGAAGTTCCGGCGGTGTGCACCGCGTGAGAAGAGCTGGATTCACCCCGATTTTCATCGTGAGCAGGAAGAATGACAGTGATTTGCCGTGGCCGTCGAGGCCCAGGCTCGCGTTGACACCACCCTCGAGAACGTCGTCCAGGACATAGTTGAAAGCGCAAAGCTTCGGCAGCTCGTAGCGCACGACTTTGCGCGGTCGTCGCGCAGCGAAATGGGCAGCTACCCTCTCCGCGGTCGCCTGCTCGGCAATGGTCGGGTAAAACGCGGGGTCATAGCAAATGAGCGCGATGTTGAGCCGGTCGCCCTTATCGCCGCTGCGTGCATGGGCGAGCCGATAGAGCGCAACTTCGATGTTACGGCTCATTCCGATGCACCCACGAAGGTGACCGTTGGCATGACCTTGTCGCGTTCGATCAGGCACGAGGCGCTCGCAAGTCGAGGGGTGAGATAACGGCGCACCCCCGCCCCGCCGGCGGGGCCCGAGCAATACAAGGCTTCGACTTCGTCGAGCAGAAGCTCGAGCGGCTCGCAGTATGCATGTTGGGCAGCGAAGCGCAGCCGCGCTTCCGGCGCTGCATCCGCGTCAGTGGAACTGGCGTGCGCGAGAGTACCAAACAAGCTTGCACGACCGACGAGGTCAACGCGGATTTTCAGTTCCGGCATGCGCTTTGCCATTCGCGTCGTGACGATGTCGGCCGCAAGCTGTGCCCGCGCAAGCGCATTCGGTCCGGCATAGCTGATTTCAGCCTCGCCGAGCATACCGCTTGCAAGGAAAGCGGTAGCCTTCAGCGTCTCCGGGCGCGGCTTCCCACGTGCGCCTACTACCCGCACGCGATCCGGTCCGACCGGCATGACTTCGACGTCTGTGATGTCCAGAATGACATCGGGGGTGAGATAGGCGGACGGATCGTGCACTTCGTAGAGAATCTGCTCGGCGACCGTGCGCCTGTCCACGATGCCGCCGGACAGGACCGGCTTGGTGATGATGAGCTCACCCGAGGGCTCGACCTCGGCGATGGGATAGCCGAGCTCCGCCAGTCCTGGCACATCCTTGCGGCCGGGATCAGCAAAATATCCGCCCGTGATCTGCCCTGCGCATTCGAGAAGATGGCCGGCGAGCGTGCCGGAAGCGAGGCGCTGCCAGTCGGTCCAATCCCAGCGGTGGGCATGAACGAGAGGCCCGAGCGCAAGGGCCGGGTCCGCTACGCGCCCGGTCACGACGACCTCGGCGCCTTCATCGAATGCGCGTGCGATCGGCTCGGCTCCCAGATAGACGTTCGCCGCAACGATGTTCGCACATGGGCCCAGCACCTTACCATCCATCTGGCGGGCGGCGAGCTCTTCCGTCGAGAAGAGATCGCTCACATCGTCGCCTTCGATCACCGCGATGCGCGGGCGTGGGAAACCTGCCGCGCGGGCCAAGGTCGCGATTCGCTCGCCTGCCGCACGCGGGTTTGCCGCGCCGAAATTTCCGATAATGCGAATGCCGTTTTCGAGGCACGGGCCGAGGGTCCCCGGCAACATGCGGTCCAAGGCGGGACTATAGCCGCGTGCGGGGTCACGTCGTTTTTCAAGCTGACAGAGCGCGAGGGTGCGCTCAGCGAGCGTCTCGAACATCAAGAAGCGGGGACCCCGATGGCTTGCAAGCTCGCCTATGATCGGCAATGCCGCGTCGGCACGGTCGCCGGCAAAACCGGCCGCGCAACCGATGCGTACGAGCTGTTGCATGAAGGCCCGCTCCTTCCCGAGACCAGTGCTTTGCGCGAATTGCAACGCGCGCGCAATATCGTCCGCAACGATCCGGAGACATCCGTAACCATGAACACGATGCATTTTGGCAAGCCGAAGTCGCCCTACGTTCTTGCCCCTATGATTCCGCCGAGCGCATCATGATCCGCGCAGCCATAGTCGGGCTCGGCCGCTGGGGACGCTCGCTCGTGCGCTCGGTTCAGGGCAAAAGCGATGAGATCGAGTTCATCCTCGCCTACACGCGCACGCCCGCGGCCGCAAAGGAGTTCTGCCGCGATCACAGCATCGCGCCTGTTGACAGCTATGACGACGTTCTACGCGATTCCGCTGTGGATGCAGTCGTGCTGGCGACGCCGCATGGAGAGCACGCGCAGCAGACCATGGGTGCCGCAGCGGCGGGCAAACACATCTTCGTCGAAAAGCCGATCACGCTCGACCTCGCGAGCGCGAAGGCGGCAGTCGCGGCAGCGGAACGCGCCGGCATAGTGCTGGCCGTCGGGTTCTGCCGGCGCTTTCATCCGTCCATCGGCGACATGCGCCAGCATCTCAAGGACGGCCGGCTCGGCAGAGTGATCGCGATAGTGGCGCAGCACACGACCAGTACCGGGCAGTTCATCCCGCCGGACAACTGGCGCGCCGCGCCGGAAGAAGCGCCGGGCGGCGCGCTCACGGCGGTCGGCGTGCACTCGCTCGATCACATGATCGAGTTTGCGGGGAGGGTACGGGATGTGCATTGCGTTGTCGGCCGCTATCTGCCGGGGCCGTCAGACGACACGACCACGATCATGCTGCGGTTCAAGAGCGGAGCAACCGGAGTCATTTTCTGTTCAGTCGCGACCGCAACCAATTTCAGCTTCACTCTTTACGGCACGCAAGGTCTTGCGGAGATATCAAAGCCCAATCTGCAAAGCTTTCGCTTCGTGCCGGGCTCCAAAACGCCGCCTACCGGGGCCATCACCGCGCCACCCGGTGAGATCAGGGAACACCCGGATTTCGACATGCTCCGTGCCGAGCTCAGTGAGTTTGCCCGGTCGGTCACCGAGCGGCGAAGATATCCAGTGCCGGCAGAGGATGTCCTGCACGGGATGTCCGTTTTCGATGCCGTGGTGCGGTCCGCGAACAGCAACCGAATAGAGGCGGTGGAGTGATGGGTCGCCGTCATCAACGGCGCTCATGGTCTCCATCTTTCTGGAGCTGCCGCCGGGCCGCCGGAAAATGGCGCTCGAGCACCGCCTCGGGATTGATATAGGCTTCCTGCAGATCGACACTCCAGTACTTGAGCTCCTCGAGCGGGATCGGCAGGCCAGTCACGGCGCAACGCACGAAAGCGCCGGGACGGATCACGCGAAAGTCCCCGTCAAGATATTTGAGCTCGGCCTCCCCCGTCATTGGCGGGGAGCGATCGAATCGATTCAACACGCTGCAGTCTCCGGCAGGAAAATTGCGCCCTTGCATTTCTGGCCCGGTCCGATCGACCTGCCAATGCGCAGAACATAACGTCTGGAGACCTCACTTGTAAGCACCGGGTTGTGAAAGCGGGACGCGTTCCTAGTCGTTATCTCCGGGAAGGGAACCCCGCTGCGCCGTACAATTATCCGAACAAGCTGCCTTGGCCCGGATCGCGGCGGCCGCGGTTCTTCGTCGTGGGTTGCGGCTTCTCGACCGTGGTGAACGATTGTTCCGCGGTGGCGCGCACGTAGCCGTCGTAGAATTCGATATCCACCGCCATCCCCGCAGCGATTGCTGCGGCCTTGCGCACGGGACGGCGCTTGAGATCCCGGATGAGCGCGAAACCGCGCTCGAGCACGCCGCGATGGGACAGCGCGTTGAGCAGCTGTCCACAGTGCTCGAGCGAGGCAGCTCGCTGCGTCAACAGTAGTTGGATAGCGCGTTCGCCGCGCTCCGCAAGCGATGTCACACGCTCGCGTACCCGGATGATTCGCGCACGATGCGCGTCGGCATTGGCGCGCAGGCCCACCGCGAGCCGTGTCGTTGCATTGCGCAGTCGCTCCGCGCGTCGCGCCCGCGCGATGCCGTCCGCCCGCCGCCCGCGTTCCATCAAGGTCGACAAAACCTCGCAACAGCGCGTGATCCGCGTGCGCAGCACGTGCGGGCCAAGCCGCCCCGCAATGCGCGAGAACTGCGCGTGATGACTCTGCGCATTGGCAATCAGCGCGCGCGGAAGGCGGGCACCGGCACTGTCGAGGCGCTGGCGCGGGAGAGCAAGCAGCTGCTCGACGCTGGGCAAAGCGCGAGCTGCCGCACGCAGCTCAGTGCGTCGACCTTCCTGGCAGCGCTGCCAACAGGCGAGCGAGCGGCGCGCCAATCCGGTAAGACGCAGCAGCAGCTCTGCGCGCACTGGCACGGCGATCTCGGCCGCGGCGCTCGGTGTCGGCGCGCGCAGGTCGGCGACAAAGTCGATGAGCGTCACATCGGTCTCGTGCCCGACCGCGGAGATGAGCGGGATCGTGCTCGCCGCCGCCGCCCGCGCCACGTTCTCCTCATTGAACGTCCACAGGTCCTCGATCGAGCCGCCGCCGCGGGCAACGATGATGAGATCAGGCTTGCGGATCAGGTCCCCCGGGAGGAATGCATTGAATCCCTGGATGGCTGCCACCACCTCTTCGGCCGCCCCCTCGCCTTGCACCCGCACCGGCCAGACGATCACATGACGCGCGAACCTGTCCGCCAGCCGGTGCAGGATGTCGCGGATCACGGCC
>DATBYX010000264.1:0-3461 GCA_036513475.1 Xanthobacteraceae bacterium
CACTTGTGCCCGTGCTTGGGCATCGGCGCGGCATAGCCCGGCCAGTCATTGCCGACGTATTCATCCATGGCCGCGAGCGCGCACAGCTGGCAGTTCGTGCACTCGGCGACGTCGATGATCATGTTCCATTTCTGCATGGCGAACCTCTGTATCCTCGCTCCGTCACCCGCGGGCTTGACCCGCGGGTCCATCATTCTTCGAAAAGTGATGGATTGCCGGGTCAAGCCCGGCAATGACGACAGTGTTTGTTGCCGGGTCAATCCCCGGATCAAGTCCGGGGACGGCAATGACGACAGTGGGTTTGCTTCCCATCTCACTTCGCCGGTACGAGCTGGGCGGCCTTGAGCGACTCGCGCACTTCTTTGTCCTTCTCCATGCGCGCGAAGGTCTCCGACATGTGCTCGCTGCGGCCGTCCCACAGCTCGACCGCAACCAGCGCATTGGACCCGGCGATGGAATGGGTCGTCCTGGTCTGCGTCCGCTCGGGGGTGAGCAGGTTGAGGCACCCTCCCCGATCGACCGATTTTCCAGGTTCCCCCATCGGATCATAGATTGCGGAGGACTCGTAGCCGTGGCACACGCCACGCGGCAGCCGCTGGGTCGGCAGCGCGGCGCAGATCACCGCGCCGCGATCGTTGTACACCTTCACGAGGTCGTGCTTGTTGATGCCGCGCTCGGCTGCGTCTTGCGCGTTGAGCCGCATGATCCAGTAGTAGTAGCCGTCGACCTTGACCCGGTGGTCCTCGATGTTGAGGAGGAACGAGTCCTTGCCGTCGCCTTGGGTGTGGAACGAGTATTTCGAATGCGGGGTGAGCATCTGCAGCGGATAGCGCTGATACATCTCGCCGGAATGCGGCCCTTCCCATGACGGCTCGTATTTGACGATCGGCGGGCGCTCCGGATCGGTGAAACGCTTGAGGCTGCTGCATTCGAACTCGAGCTTGCCGGATTGCGTCTGCAGGCCGTGGAGATATTCGCCGGCGTAGTCGGACGGCAGCGGCTGCGCTTCCGGCACGTCCTTCTTGCGGTTCTCCCAGAACCAGCGGAAGGAGACCGGCGCGCGCAGCTTCTCCTTCTCCGCCGGCACCACGTAGTAGCCGCGCCGGATGAACTTCTTCCACGAGATCACCTTCGGCAGGTCGGAAGCGAGGAAGAGCCGCTTGACCCAGTCGATCTCGTTGACGCCTTCCGAGAAATAGTTGGCGAGGCCGAGACGCTTGCTGAGCTCGTTGAAGATCCAGAAGTCCGACTTGGATTCCCCGAGCGGCGCAATCGCCGGGGCCTGGAAGATGATGACGCGGTGATTGAGCTGCTGCTGGCCGTGGTGCCCGTAGCCGCCGAGCCCCGCCCATTCGCTGATATCGACGCGCTCGAAATTGGTGCAGGCCGGCAGGATCACGTCGGCGAATTTCGCCTCGCCCTCGAACCAGATCGACTGGTTCACCACGAATTCGA
Source organism: Xanthobacteraceae bacterium (assembly GCA_036513475.1). Classification (GTDB taxonomy): domain Bacteria; phylum Pseudomonadota; class Alphaproteobacteria; order Rhizobiales; family Xanthobacteraceae; genus VAZQ01. The sequence goes on from DATBYX010000264.1 coordinate 1,456, forward strand.
GATTGGGCGACTGGTACATCCGCACCCAGCGATTGGTGTTGTTCATGGTGGAGAGGATGGAGCCGCCGTACTTGTACATCATGCGCACGGGCGCATGCCCCGGCGCCGGATAGGAGAATTTCGCGAACTGATGCTCGATCGATTTGCCCACCCAGGGATAGCCTTCGGCCTTGCCGTCGGCGATGGCTTCCGGCGTGCGCAGCCGCGGGATGCGCTGATAGGGCGTGGCCATGCTCGGCAGCTGCGGCATGCGCTGGTAGAGCGAGACCGGCATCGACGTGTTCTCGAGATCGCCCGACATGCCGCCATCGGCGTAGCCGGGGAAGTAGAACTGAAAGTCGAGCGGGCAGCCCCATTGCAGGTGGCCCATGTTGACGCCGGGCTTGCCCAGCCCCTGCATGGCGGTGAGGCATACCATCACCCGCGCCCACTGGATGCCGGTCTGGTTGCGGCACGCGCCGCCGTGGCCGTTCCCCCAGCCGCCGGGCGCGAGGTAGACGCGCTTTCTTCCCCACTCGCGCGCGAGCGCGCGCACGTCCTTTGCCGGAACGCCGGTCTCCTTCTCCTGCCATTCCGGTGTCTTCGGCGTGCCGTCCTCCTCGCCGAGGAGATACGCCTTCCACTTGTCGAAACCGACGGTGTGCGTGCGCACATACTCTTTGTCGTAGAGCCCCTCCTTGATCCAGACGTAGGCGATCGCCATGGCCATGGCGACCGAAGTCGTGGGTCGCGGCGCAAACCATTTGCCCGGCAGGAATTGCGCCGAGGCGTTGTAATAAGGATCGACGTGAACGACCTTGATGCCGAGCTTCGGGTTCTTGAGCCATTGCCGGCGCACGGTGCCTTCCTGCGCGCCGTAGGAGCCGGCCGTGGATTCCGGATCCGCCGCCCAGAACACGATCATGTCGCAGTGCTTGAGGCAGTCCTCGACCGTCCCGTAGGTCTCGGATTGGCCGACGCGCAGCGAATAGCCCCAGTGGTGCACTGCGCCCCAGTACCACCCTTCCCAGCTGTCGGGGTTGTGATGGATTTGCGTGTAGCCGACCGCGTTGCGAAAGCGGAACAGGGCGGAGAGATAGTAGCCGATGTTGCCCCAGGTGTGATGCGAGCCGTGCGACACGGTCATCACGCCGGGACCATAGGTGCGCTTGAGCCGCTTGATCTCGCCTGCGACGAGATCGAGCGCCTCCTCCCAGGAGATGCGCACATATCCGGATTTGCCGCGGTTGCTCACGTTGCGCTCGCCGTTCGGATCGAAATCGACGCGCTTCATGGGATGGAGGAGACGGTCGGGCGAATAGATGATCGATTTCGCGTTCTGACCGTGCGGTGCCAGCGTCGTCTTGCGCGGCGGCGTAAACTTGAGGCCGCGCGCCTCGATGGTCCATGACGGCGGATCGTCCGCGGCGAGATCGATCGGCGTCATGCGGATGATCTTGGCATCCTTGACATAGATGAACACCGGCCCGCCGTTCGTCATGTTGCAATAGCGCATGCTGCCGTCGGGCATGCGGGTGCCGATCTTGAGCCCGACGGACTGGCTCATCATGATCGTCTGCGCGAACCAGTTGGTAAGATCCTCAGCGCCCTCGACGGTGAGCTTGAAATCCTTCTGCGCGTTGATCTGGTCGAGCCAGTTGATCGGTGGCGTGAGCAGACTGGCACCGGTCGCGGCGTTCTTGAATGCCACCGTGACGTCCGCATCGGCGCGCAGCCCCGCGCCGGAGGTTACCTTACCGTCGCGGATCGCAAACCAGCGGCCGATCTCCTCATCGCGTGCCTTGATCTGCGCGACGAGATTGCGCTCCTTGAGACGCGCGCGGAAGGCGGGATACCGCCACGCCGCGTATTTGAGGCTCTGTGCCAGTCCCCAGAGGATGAGGGAGAATCGCGTCGCTGACAGCATGGCTTCCTCCTGACCGGCGTCGAGCTTGCACGTATCCCGGACGCAGCGCAGCATGAAGTCTTCGTAGGGGCGACGCATGCGTCGCCCTGCAACCACGGCG
>DATBYX010000265.1:0-8782 GCA_036513475.1 Xanthobacteraceae bacterium
CGGGAGAAGGGCGCGATCTCACAGGCCGAGCTCAAGGCGGTCGAGGATCGTGAGATCGAAAAAATCGTCGCGAAGCAGGAAGAGATCGGGCTCAAGCTCGCGACCGACGGCGAGTTCCGCCGTTCCTGGTGGCATTTCGATTTTCTCGGGATGCTCGATGGGGTGGAGTTGTACGAGGCCGATCAAGGCATACAGTTCCAGGGAGTGCAGACCAAGGCACAAAGCCTTCGCATCGTCGGCAAGCTCGGCTTCTCCGATCACCCTATGGTGGAGCATTTCAAATTCCTGAAATCCCACACCAGGCTTACGCCCAAGATGACCATTCCGGCGCCCCCGGTCCTTCACTTCCGCCTGGCCAAGGATGGCATCAGCAAAAAGGTATATCCGGATCTCGATGGTTTCTTTCACGACTTGGGCGAGACCTACAAGAAGGCGGTGAAAGCCTTTTACGATGCGGGATGCCGCTACCTCCAGTTCGATGACACGGTATGGGCCTATCTTTGCTCGCAGGAGGAGCTGCGAAAGGCGCGCGAGCGCATGGCGAATGTCGACGAGCTTCAACCCATCTATGCCCGCATGATCAATACAGCGCTCGAAGCAAGGCCCGCAGATATGACCATCACTACCCATGTCTGCCGCGGCAATTTCAGATCGACCTGGATTGCGGAGGGCGGCTACGAGCCTGTGGCCGAGATGCTGCTGGGCAACGTCAACTATGACGGCTATTTCCTCGAATACGACACCGAGCGCGCGGGCGGGTTCGAGCCGCTGCGCTTCCTTCCGAAAGGGAAAAAGATCGTGGTGCTCGGCCTGGTTACATCCAAGAGCGGCACTCTTGAAAAAAGAGATGACATCAAGCGGCGCATAGAGGAAGCAGCCAAATTTGCTTCGCTTGAACAGTTCTGCCTTTCCCCGCAATGCGGATTCGCATCGACCGAGGAAGGCAATATCCTTGCCGAGGATGAGCAGTGGGCGAAGCTTGCAATGATCGCCGAGATTGCTGAGCAGGTCTGGGGCTGACGCAAAAACCAAAACCTGACCGGATCGAGCGCAAGCGAAATCCGAGCAGATTTCAATGGGAGGAAAACATGCTGACACCGCATACCCGCCGGGGATCTCTCCCCTGCATATTTGCAGCAGTCCTTGCGTTTCTCCTTGCAAAGCCGGCCGACGCGCAGGCTCCCTCAGGAGAGCCGATCAAGATCGGCTTTGGCATGGCAATGACCGGCCCTCTTGCGGCCAACGGCAAGATGTCACTGTTGGCGATGAAGATCTGGGAGGAGGACGTCAATGCGAAGGGCGGCCTGCTCGGGCGACCCGTCAAGCTCATCTACTATGACGATCAGAGCAATCCCGGCACCGTTCCGGGCATCTACACGAAGCTGCTCGATGTGGATAAGGTCGACTTCGCCGTCAGTCCTTACGCCTCCACCCAGATCGCGCCGGCGATGCCGATCATGATCCAGAAGAAGCGGCTTTATCTCAGCCTGTTCGGCACCGGCATCAACGACGAGTTCAACTACGACAGATACTTCTCGATGCTCCCGACCGGGACCAACCCTAAGCCCTCCTTCACCACCGGCTTTTTCAAGCTCGCACTGGAACAGAATCCCAAGCCCCAGAGCATTGCGCTCGCTGCTGCCGATGCCGAGTTCGGCCGCAACGCTTGCGAGGGGGCGCGGGAGAACTCGAAGACCGCCGGCCTGCGCATCGTCTATGACAAGAACTATCCGCCCACGACCGCCGACTTCGCCCCCATCGTGCGGGCGGTCCAGGCGACCAATCCCGACCTGTTCGTGATCTGCTCCTATCCGCTCGACACGGTGGGGATGGTCAAGGCCATGAACGAGATCGGGTTCAAGCCCAAGATGTGGGGCGGCGCCATGGTCGGGCTGCAGGCGACCACGTTCAAGACGCAGCTGGGGCCGCTGCTCAATGGGATTGTGAACTATGAGACCTGGATCCCGGCACCGACCATGCAGTTCCCCGGCTCGATGGAGCTCTTGAAGAAATATCAGGCCCGTGCTGCGGCCGAGGGCGTGGATCCGCTCGGCTACTACATGCCGGTGTGGGCCTACGCCTATCTCCAGGTGCTTGGCGACGCCGTTGCCGCGACCAAGAGCCTCGATGACGAGAAGCTGGCGGATTACATCCGCACGACAACCTTCAAGACCGTGGTCGGCGACGTGAAATTCGGCGCTAAAGGCGAGTGGGCCGAACAGCGGATGCTGCTGATTCAGTTCCAGAATATCAAGGGCAGCAGCGTCGAGGATTTTCGCGATCTCTCGACCGAGGTGATCCTGTATCCGCCGCAATACAAGTCGGGCAACCTGATCTACCCGTACGAGAAGTCGAAGCAATAAGAGATCTGCGGGCGGGTACCGCTGGTAAGAGTAAGCTCATGCTGCTTCCCACAACCCTGGTTGGCTCGTATCCGCAGCCCGAATGGCTGATCGATCGGGTTCGGCTCGCGAAGCAGGTACCACGCGTACGCGCACACGACCTTTGGCTCATCGACCCGCAGAAGCTTGAATCGGCACAGGACGACGCCACCCTTCTCGCCATTCGCGATCAGGAGCGCGCCGGGATCGACATTATCAGCGACGGTGAGCAGCGTCGGGAGAGCTACTCTAATCGTTTTGCCACCGCGCTCGATGGAATCGATCTCGACAACCCGGGAAAGACGCCCAATCGTACCGGCGGCTTTTCCGTTGTGCCGCGCGTCGTAAGGCGGATCCGACGCCGCCATCCGGTAGAGGTCCGCGATGTGGAGTTTCTGCGCGCCAATTCCGCGCGCAAAATCAAGATGACGGTCCCCGGACCGTTCACCATGTCGGCGCAATGTCAGGACGATTTTTATCACGATGACGAGCAACTCGCATTGGACTACGCCGATGCGGTGAATGCCGAGATCAAGGACTTGTTCGCGGCTGGCGCTGATATCGTGCAGATCGATGAGCCCTGGATGCAGTCGCGGCCGCAGCAGGCGCGCAGATACGGCCTCAAGGCACTCGACCGGGCACTGGCCGGAGTGAGCGGTACTACCGCCTTGCATATCTGCTTCGGCTACGCCGCCGTCGTGAAGGACAAGCCGCGCAGCTATGCTTTTCTTTCCGAGCTCGAGCGCTCAGCGGTGTGCCAGGTTTCGATCGAGACGGCACAACCTAAGCTCGATCTTTCCATCCTGCGGCAACTGCCATCGAAGACGATTATTCTCGGCGTGCTCGATCTTTCGGATCCAAGCGTCGAGTCGCCCTCGGCCGTGGCCGACCGCATTCGGGCAGCCCTGGCGTTTGTTCCAGCGGAGCGGATCGTGGTGGCGCCCGATTGCGGCCTCAAATATCTCGCGCGCGATGTCGCTTACGGAAAGATGCGAGCGATGGTCGAGGGCGCCGCGATCGTGCGCGAGGAGATTCTGCAAAAGCCACAACAAGCAACGCAACATGCCACGCAGCAAGCCGCCGTTTCGCGCTGATCACGTCGGCAGCCTCTTGCGGCCTCCCGCTCTCAAGGAGGCACGGAGCAGACGCGAGCGCGGCGAGATCAGCGCCGATGCGCTCGCAGCGGTCGAGGATAGCGAGATCGAGAAGGTGATCCGGCGGCAGGAGGACATCGGATTGCAGGCCGTGACCGACGGCGAGTTTCGCCGCGCTTTCTGGAACTACGATTTTCTTGGTAACCTCGATGGGGTCGAAGCCTATCTCGGGGAACGCAAGATCAAGTTCCAGGGTGCGCAGCCGAGGCCGATGATGCTGCGCGTCGTGCACAAGCTCGGCTCCTACAAGCCGCATCCCATGGTCGAGCATTTCAAGTTCGTTAAGACGCACAGCCGGGTGATGGCCAAAATGACCATTCCATCGCCCTCCTCGCTGCATTTCCGCTACGGACGCGATGCGGTGCCGGAAGGGATCTATCCGTCCATGGACGACTTCTATGACGATCTGGGCGAGACCTATCGCAAGACGACGCGCGCGTTCGCCGATGCGGGATGCCGATATCTGCAGCTCGACGAGGTGAACTTCGCCTATCTCTGCGATCCGAAGCTGCGCGATGTGGTAAGCAACCGCGGCGAAGATCCGCAGAGGCTCCCGCACATCTACGCCGCTATGATCAACAGGGCGCTGTCCGATCTGCCGGCTGATATGACCACGGCAATGCACCTCTGCCGCGGCAATTTTCGCTCCACCTTCGTTGCGTCGGGAGGTTACGAGCCCGTAGCCGAGATCCTGTTCAACGAGATCAACATCCAGGCCTATTTCATGGAGTATGACACCGAGCGTGCCGGGGGCTTCGAGCCGTTACGTTTTGTACCGAACGGCAAGGTGGTGGTGCTCGGCTTGGTCACTTCAAAGAGCGGAAACCTTGAATCCAAGGACGAGATGAAACGGCGGATCGAGGAGGCGGCGAAATTCGTTCCTCTCGAGCAGATCTGTCTTTCTCCGCAATGCGGTTTTGCGTCCACGGAGGAGGGCAATATCCTCGCTGAGAACCAGCAATGGGCGAAGCTTGAAAGGATCGTCGATATCGCGCGTGAGGTATGGGGGTAGTCGGGGATCAGTGATCAGGCATCAGGCATCAGAGAGACAAGCTAGCTGATAGGTGAGATCTGATACCTATACCTGAAACCGGAGCACCTGGATGCAACGAAGTAGACCGCCGTTTCGCGCGGACCATGTAGGAAGCCTGTTGCGTCCGAGCGCGTTGAAAGAGGCGCGGGAAAAGCGCGCAAAGGGCGAGATGTCCGCTGCCGATCTCGCCACGATCGAGGATCGCGAGATCGAACGGGTGATCAGGAAGCAGGAAGAGGTCGGGCTGCGCTCCGTTACCGACGGCGAGTTCCGGCGCTCATGGTGGCATCTGGACTTCCTCTGGGATCTCGACGGGGTGGAGCGCCATGTCATGGACCAGGGGATCGCATTTGCGGGCGTACAGACACGCGCCGAAGGCGCGCGGGTCATCGGGAAGCTCGGCTTTTCCGCTCACCCCATGATCAATCACTTTAAATTCGTCGCCGCGCATACGCAACGCGCGCCCAAGATCACAATTCCCGCGCCGTCGGCGCTCTATGGTCGCGTCGGACGCGGGCCGATCAGCACAACTGTTTATCCCGACCTCGACCAGTTCTTTGCCGATCTCGGAGCGGCCTACCGCAAGGCGGTACGCGCCTTTGCCGACGCAGGCTGCCGGTACCTGCAGCTCGACGAAGTGTTTATTGCCATGTTGTGCGACCCCAATTACCGCAAGACGCAAGAGGGGCGGGGCGAGGATCCGCACAAGCTCGCGCAGCTCTATGGCGATCTCATCAACACGGCCATCTCCGACATTCCCTCGGACATGACGGTCACGATGCATCTCTGCCGCGGGAACTATCGCTCGACCTATATGGGCTCCGGCGGATACGATCCCGTTGCCGAGATCCTGTTCGACCGCATCAAGGTGCACGGTTATTTCATGGAGTACGACACCGAGCGCGCCGGCTCGTTTGAGCCGCTGCAGCGCGTACGCAAGGGACAAACGGTGGTGCTTGGGCTGGTGACGACGAAGACCGGGCAGCTCGAAACCAAAGACGCGCTCAAACGGCGCATCGATGAAGCGGCCAAATACGTCGACGCCGATCAGCTCTGCCTTTCTCCGCAGTGCGGATTTGCTTCCACCGAGGAGGGCAACGTCCTTGCCGAGGATGAGCAGTGGGCAAAGCTGCGCAGGATTGTCGAGGTCGCCGACGAAGTCTGGGGCAAATAGCGTGCGATGAGTGCAGCCCTTCTTGCTGACGTCGGCGGCAGTAAAACGCGGTTGGCGCTGGCCAACTCGACCGGGCCGCCCGGTCGCATTCTGGTCATCGAGAATGACACGGTGGCAGACCTGGAGACCGCGGTTACGCAGTACCTTGAGCACACGGGTGAGCACCCCGAAGCGGCGATTTTCGCCGTTGCCGGACCGATCCAGGGCGAGGAGGTTGCCTTGACAAATCGGTCCTGGGGCTTCCGGCGCAAAGAGTTCGCCAAGCGTTTCGGCTTTTCACAATTCCGCGTGGTGAATGATTTCGAAGCGGTTGCCTGGGCATTGCCGCGGCTCACTGCGGAGGAGACGCGCCGTTTAGGCGATCGCCCGCTGCGGCCTGAGGGGGTCAAGGTGGTCCTCGGGCCGGGTACCGGGTTGGGCGTGGCGGCGCTGCTTCCGGCAAATGGCCACTGGCACGTCGTCGCGAGCGAAGGGGGGCACGTCTCGTTCGGCGCGCAGACGAGCGAGGAAGATGATCTCTTCATGCGACTGCGGGAGCGATGCGGGCCGATCAGCGCGGAGACGGTACTGTCGGGCCCCGGACTGCTGCGGCTTGCGCATGCTCTTCATCCCGAACGCTCGTACGATGTATCTGAGAGCATCGTGAGAGATGCGCGTTCGGGCGAGCCGGCCGCAGAGAAGATCGCCCGGGTGTTCGTGCGTCTCCTTGGCCGCTTTGCCGGCGATGTCGCTCTAACGTTCAAGGCGCTGGGCGGGGTTTACATCACCGGCGGGGTAGCCTCCGGCCTCGGCGCGTTGCTCGACGGCCCCGAATTCCGGGCCGCCTTCGAGCAGCATCCGCCTTATCAGGAGCTGCTGCGAGAAGTTCCCACTCTGCTGGTGACCTGCCGGGAGCCTGGCCTCATTGGCTGCGCCGCACTGGCGCAGACGAGCTTGGCCGCCCCGCCGTCGCCGTAGCCCGGATGAGCTAAGCGATATCCGGACCGTGTTCCGCGCATTTCGCTGCTCTCATGCGGGCTACACCGGATAGGGTTCATGCAAGTCCCAACTCGTCCAGCGCGTTGATGTGATGCTCGGCTGACTCCGGGGAAAAGCAGCAGAAAACGACGCGCTCAATCCCGCTCGGTGCAGCGGCAATTTCGGACGCGACCGTGCCCACCGCGACGCGTGCTGCCCGCGACGGCGGAAAACGGTAGATGCCGGTCGAGATAGCGGGAAACGCAATCGAGGTTAACCGGTGCTGGGCCGCCAGGGAGAGCGCGGTGCGATAGCAGGAGGCAAGGAGATCGTCCTCCCGTTTGTTGCCGCCGCCCCAGACCGGCCCGACTGCGTGGATGACGTGGCTGGCCTTGAGACGGTACCCTCGCGTGATCTTGGCTGAGCCGGTTTCGCATCCGCCGAGCGCTTCGCACGCGCGTTTGAGGTCAGGCCCTGCTGCGCGATGGATCGCGCCGTCCACTCCGCCGCCTCCGAGCAGCGTGCGGTTGGCCGCGTTGACGATCGCGTCCACGTCCAGGCTGGTGATATCCGCCACCAGAACATCGAGCCGCGCCGGACCGACCTGGGCGGAGCGGAGCGGGGTGGAGGTTGCGTTCATGGCCACAAGCTACGACAAAAACCGCTTGGCGGCATCTCGTGCCAAGGCGGGCTCACTCCACCAAAGCGGGCTCGGGCTGCACAGGTATTTCGATCGTGCTGCGGCGGCCGATGTCGGCAAAATGCGAGTCGAGGAAGCGCCGCGTCGCGCGCTGGCCGAGCTTGCGCAGCATTTCGAACGTTTGATAATCGGTGGTAAGCGTGCTGGGCGTTTCACCCATTTCTTCCATCAGAATGCGATGCAGGCGCAGGCGGCGAAACTCGCGCTGCCCCATGCCGCGCGGCAGCCGCCCCTCGTCTACAAGCCGATTGACGAAACGTACGGCGCGCAGCTCGGAGAGGAGGGACGCATTGAAGTTGATCTCGTTGAGCCTGGACAGGATCTCGCGCGTGCGGGTAGGGGTCTTGCGCCGCTCGCGCGGATTGATCTGAACGATCAGAACGTCTTCCGCGGCGGTCGCACGCAGGAACGGAATGAGCGCCGGGTTGCCGCTGTAGCCGCCGTCCCAGTACGAGACGCCGTCGATCTCCACTGCACGGAACACGAGAGGAAGGCACGCGGACGCCGTTATGGCCTCGGGCGTTATTTCTTCTCGCGTGAAAATGCGAACCTCTCCGGTTTGCACGTTGGTCGCCGAGATGAAGAGCTCGGGACCATCAGGTCGGCGAATCGCTTCGAAGTCCACGAAGCGCTCGATCAACTCCTTGAGCGGGTTGATGTTGAGAGGATTGAGATCGTACGGCGATAGAAAGCGCGATATCGTGCTCAGCCACAATCCTTCCCGGGGCACAAATGGGAATAACCGTTCGACGACGGCGCGCTGCAAATCAGGAAGGTGTCCGTCTACGCTCACGGCGCGCCAGAAATCAGCGAGCCGTTTGCGCGCCTCTTCCGGTCCGCCGCGGTTGAGTCCATCCACGAGCATGATGGCGTTGATGGCGCCCGCCGATGTTCCCGAAATGCCCCGGATGTCAAACCTGTCATCCTCGAGCAGTTGATCGAGCGCTCCCCAGGTAAACGCGCCATGGGCGCCGCCGCCTTGGAGCGCGAGATTGATCCTCTTGCGCCCATTTCGCACCTTGGGCCTCTTCGCCGGACGCACTTCCGCTGGTTTGGACATTTTCGCCTTCTGAAGCAGCTGCATCAGCAGAAGCAGGAGCATTCATGCCCTCGTTGCGCGGGATCGAACGGGTACCTCGGTCTAGGCGGCTTATGTGGGAAGCTTATGCTGCGATGCAATAGAATTATGGCAGCGCAGCAAATCGCCCTGAGGCCCGAAAGCAGCTAGATTGCCGCATGCCTACCGCCAAGAATTCGCGTCAGCCGTCCTCCCGCGCATCGGTATTTCCCACTCCTGATCACGATCATAATCGGTGTCTCGACGATGCGATGGCTGTGGCCGAAGCGCGGTGCCTAGAGCGCGGGCAACGCCTCACCCCTCTT
>DATBYX010000266.1:0-6108 GCA_036513475.1 Xanthobacteraceae bacterium
GCCCGATAGGCTCGACTTCGAACGTCGCCCGGTGCCCTCTGAGATCGAATCGGATACGCTTTTCACGCAGGTTTGCGGATACCCGTTGCAGACCATCTATCGAGGGCAAGCCGTGCTGCTTGCGGCTCCAGTCTATGCGAACGAATATTGCGATGGGCCAACGCATCGCGGTGTGTTCATTGTCGGCAAGGATGCCCCCTTCAGCGGACTCGAAGATCTCCGCGGCCGCCGGTTCGCGTTCAACAGCCGACACTCGAACTCGGGCATGAACCTGCCGCGCCGGGCGATTGCCGACATCGCCGGCGGCAAACCCTTTTTCGGCTCGATTGCGGAAACGCACAGCCATCCAGGCAACGTTGAGCGCGTTGCAAAAGGCGAAATCGATGCGACCTGCGTCGACTGCGTTACTTACGCCTTCATGATGCGCCATCGTCCATCGGTGACAGCGGCAACGCGCATTCTGGCGGCAACGCCGCCCAGCCCCTCCATACCCTTTGTAACGGCGGGCAGTGCTCCGGCGGAGCTTCAGGAAGCGCTGCGAGAAGCAATTTTTCGCATAGCCCGAGCTGATGAGTGGGCAAATGTGCGCGCAGGGCTTCTGTTGAAGGATATCGTTCCCCCAGACCAATCGGCCTACGTGAATCTGCTAAGGTACGAGACGGAGGCCCGCGATCTCGGATACCCGGAGCTGCGCTAACGTGTGTCCCGCAAAAGCGGGAACCGGTTTTGCGAAAAGGGACATGCGCAAATGAGCCCCGGCAAGTTTTGCAACCATCATGCCCTAAAGGCAGGCATTCCCGTTTCTTGACTCGGGCCAAACACGCCCACAAGCTTATGGCGAGCGGAATGACTCCGTGCTGCTCGCCCAGAGTTGCGTCTGTGCCGACCAGGACACCAGTGAAGGACGTTTCTAACATGCATCGACGTGCTTTCCTCCAGGTTGCAGGTATCGGGGCCACCTCGGCCCTCCTCAGCGCGCGGGTGCTGGCCCAAGGATCGAATGATCGGATCCTCATCGTCTCCGAGATGAACGCGAACAGTCTCGATACTCACACGGTTGGTGCCAATCGCGCCGCCTACGGCCTCGTCTGGATGACCTACGATCGGCTCATTACGTTCGGAACGAAAATACTTCCCAACGGCGTGCGCAGTTACGACTACTTCAAGCTCGAGCCTCAGCTTGCGGAAAGCTGGGAGTTCGCGCCTGACAACAGCTCCGTGACCTTCAAACTGCGCCGCGACGCAACCTTCCATGACGGCACGCCCCTGCGCGCCAACGACGTGAAGTGGTCGTTCGACCGCTTCGTCAAGGTCGGAGGCTTCCCGCAGCGACAGATGGAGCAGGGCTCACTGTCATCCGTCGATCAGTTCGAGATGGTCGACGACTACACCTTCCGTGTGAAATTCCTGCGCCCCGACAAGCTCACGATGCCATCGCTCGCGATCGTTGTGCCAAGCATCTATAATAGCGAATTGTGTAAGAAGAACGCAACCGCGTCCGATCCATGGGCGCTGGAATGGACAAAGAACAACAGCGCGGGCTCGGGTGCCTTCAAGGTTGAATCCTTCAAGTCCAGCGAGCAGGTGGTGCTCGCCCGGTTCGACGGGTGGAAGGGCGGTAAGCTGCCTAAGATTCAGCGGGCGATGTACCGCAACGTTTCGGCCGCCGGCACGCGGAGAGCGCTCATCGAGAAGGGCGATGCCGACATTTCGCCGGACCTGCCGCCGCGTGAGATCGCGGACATAGAAGCGACGAAGAAATTCAAGCTGCAGTCAGCACCGATGGCGAACACGCTCAAGTATCTGGCGCTCTCTACTGTCATCAAGCCCTTCGACGACGTCCGCGTGCGCCAAGCGATCGCCTTCAGCATCCCGTACCAGAAAGTGATCGACAGCGCCGTTTTTGGGCGCGCGCAACCCATGTTCGGCGCCAAGACCGACACGCCTGTGGATGCCTCCTGGCCTCAGCCGTTTCCCTACACGCACGATCCCGACAAGGCGAAGGCGCTGCTGAAGGATGCCGGTTTGAGCTCCGGCTTCGAGACAAAGCTCTTCTTCGATGCGCAGGTAGCCACCACCGACGAGCCGGCCGCGCTCGTGATCCAGGACGAGCTCGGCAAGCTCGGCATCAGACTCACCATCGAGAAGCTTCCCGATTTTCCGGCCCGACGCAATCAGAAGGTCTGGCCGATGGCCATCGACCTGTTCGGGGCGTGGTTCGACGATCCCGACTTCTTCTTCCGTTGGGTCTGGCACGGGCAGAACACGGTATGGAACCTTTCGAGCTACAAGAGCGCGGAGATGGACAAGCTGCTCGATGCCGCCCGCCAGGAGCGTGACGGAGCTGCCTATGCGTCCCTCGTCAAGCAGTTCGTAAGGGTCGCCATCACGGACGTGCCGGTGATCCCGCTCTACCAGCCGCTGCTCGAGGTGGTCATGCAGCCCGACATTTCGGGGTATACCTACATGTTCCATCGACAGGTGGATGCCACGACGCTGGTTCGAGGCTAAGCGGAGGGTTGCGCGCGGTTTCTCCACATTATGACGTCTGTGGTCTGGACAATGCTCTCGCGGCTCGTGCTGCGGATGCCGGCGCTTGCGGGTGTGATCCTCGTATCGTTCGCGTTGACGCGTCTTCTTCCGGGTGATCCTGCCGTTTATTTCGCTGGCGCTGCCCCGACGCCCGAAGCAATTGCGGATTTGCGCCGGACACTGCTGCTCGATCAGCCCCTCTATGCGCAGTTCTTCGCCTATCTTGGCGATCTCGCGCATGGCAACTTCGGGCGTTCGCTCGTCACGGGCCAATCGGTTGCTCAGGACCTCTCCACGCGACTGCCGGCAACGCTCGAGCTTACGATCGCTTCGACAACGTTGGCGCTGCTGATTGCGGTGCCCCTGGGGATTGTTGGGGCGCGGCAAAAGGGCAGCGCCATGGATCACGTCTGCCGCCTGGTCTCGACGAGCGCGCTGGCCATGCCCGCCTTTTTCACTGCGCTATTGCTGGTGTTCCTTTTCTACTACCTGCTGGGGCTTGCTCCCGCCCCTCTGGGGCGGCTCGCACCGATGGCATTCCCGCCGCCCGAGCGCACCGGCTTCATGATCATCGATGCCTCGCTTGCCCGCGACTGGGCCGTTCTGCGCGATGCTGCCGCCCACCTCATGCTGCCTGCACTGGCACTGGCGATCGCGGGTATCGGTCCGCTGACCCGCGTCACGCGCGGGGCGATGCTGGCCGTGCTGTCGAGCGATTTCATCCGGGCGGCCCGGGGGTTCGATCTGCCGCGTTGGAAGCTCATCTACGTCTATGCGTTGCGCAACGCGATGCTGCCGGTGCTGACTACGGCAGGGTTTGTGTTCTCGTTCCTGATCAGTGCCAACGTCGTCATCGAAAAGGTTTTCTCTTGGCCGGGCATCGGCTCCTATGCGCTCGAAGCGCTGGTCGCTTCCGATTATGCCGCCGTGCAAGGTTTCGTGCTGGCCGTTGCGACACTCTATGTCCTTATCAACATCGCCATCGATATTCTGTATGGAGTAATCGACGTGCGCGTGCGGCTTGGCGACTGAAATGGCATTCGCCGAGGCACTGCGCGACGGCTTTCGGCGCGACCCGTTGACAACAGCGACCGCGGGCTTCCTTGCAGCATTCTGCTTGCTGGCATTGGTGGGCCCCTCACTCGCGGTGCAGGACCCTCTCGCAACGGACGCGGCGCGCTCGCTGCGTCCACCGATGTGGCAAATCCCGTGCGGGACCGATCAGGTCGGACGGGACATCTGCACGCGGATCATCTATGCGGCGCGTCTTGATCTCTTCATTGCGATCAGTGCCGTGGCAATCGCCCTGGTTGCCGGCAGCGCGCTCGGAAGTTTCGCCGGCTACTTCGGCGGCTGGGTGGACCGCATCGTCATGTGGATCGTCGACACGATCATGGCTTTCCCGCTGTTCATCCTGGCGATGGGAATTGTTGCAGCACTTGGCAGCAGCATGGAGAACATCATCTACGCAACTGCCATCGTGAACGTTCCATTCTATGCCCGCACGGTGCGAGCTGAGATCAATCAGCGCCGGGAGGCCGGCTTCGTTGAAGCAGCGCGCATTGCCGGAAATGGGCCGCTCCGGGTGCTGGCCCATCACCTCTTCCCCACCGCCATACCCCAGCTCGCCGTGCAGATGACGCTGACCATGGGCTGGGCGATGCTCAATGCGGCGTCGCTCTCCTTCATCGGTCTCGGCATCCGTCCGCCGACGCCTGAATGGGGTATCATGGTCGCGGAAGGGGCGAGCTTCATCATAACCGGCGAGTGGTGGGTGGCGCTGTTCCCGGGTCTCGCCCTGGTGGTGGTGGTGCTGTCGCTGAACCTTCTCGGCGACGGATTGCGCGACATGATCGATGCGCGAGAGCGGCGCTGAGCGTGCTGACGGTCGAGAACCTGTCGATCCACTTCCCGTCTCGGCGCGGGGAAGTGCAGGCGCTGGATCGCGTCAATCTCTCGGTGAAGCCCGGGGAGATTGTCGGGCTCGTGGGGGAAAGCGGGTCGGGCAAATCCGTGCTCTCTTATGCCATCAGTGGCTTGCTCGATCCCGCCGCCCGCGTCGTCGGCGGACAGATCCTCTGGCACGGCACGGCTATCGCCCCAATTCGCGAGCACCGCACGATCCGCGCTGCCGTCGCCCAGATATTCCAGAACCCGCGTGCAAGCCTCAACCCGATCCGGACGGTGGGCCGCCAGCTGCAGGACCTCGCCGGCAAGGAGCAGGTGCGGCCATTGCTCGAAAGCGTGCGTCTCGCAGCTGGCATCGCGCAGAGATACCCGTTTGAGCTTTCGGGCGGCCAATGCCAGCGTATCGGCATTGCGCTCGCGCTCGCTTGCAAACCGGATCTGCTCATCGCCGACGAGCCGACAACCGGGCTCGACGTGACCACGGAGGCGGCCATCATGTCCCTGATTGCGGAGCTGTCGCGCATGCAGGGCAGGGCAACACTGCTCGTGACGCACAATCTGCCTCTCGCTGCCACGCATTGCCATCGCATCGCGGTGATGCATGCGGGGCAGATCGTCGAGACGGCACCTGTTGCGCGGCTCATCGCGGGCGCACAACATCCCTATTCCGCGGAGCTTTTGGCGGCAACGCCGCAGCATGCCGCGCGCGCAGAGGATCTGCACGTCATCCAGGGACTGCTACCGGACTTGTCGGGGCCCCTGCCGCCCTGTCGCTTCGCCATGCGCTGCAAGCGGCATGAGGGCGACTGCGACGCCGCTCCGCCGCAACTCGCCTCGGCCGGTCACGATCATCTCGTCGCCTGCCGGCACCCGCTATGTTGACCGTCGCGTCACTTCGCAAGGTTTACAACGGGCGCGGCTGGAAGCCGGTGCCAGTGGTGGCGCTCGACGACGTCAGCTTGGAGCTCGGCAAGGGGGAAAGCCTGGGCGTGCTCGGTGAAAGCGGCTCCGGCAAGAGTACGCTCGGGCGGCTCATTTCGCGCCTGATCGAGCCTACCGCCGGTCGCATTCTTTTCGAAGGCACCGACATCGGCGGCGTCTCTGCGGCATCCTTCGTCCATGCCCCGCAACGCCGCCTCATCCAGCACATCTTCCAGGACGCCGCGGAGAACCTCACACCGCACATGACGGCGTACGCGGCAATCGCTGATCCGCTGCGGCGGCTAATGGGGCTTTCCGACGTCGAAAGCCGCGTGCACGAGCTTGCCGACAGCGTTGCGCTGAGCAGTGACCTGCTGCGCCGCTATCCGCATCAGTTGTCCGGAGGGCAGAAGGCTCGCGTCGGCATCGCGCGCGGACTCGCCTCCTATCCCCGCCTGCTCGTGCTCGATGAGCCGACGGCCGCCCTTGATGTCTCGGTGCAGGCCGCGGTTCTGAAGCTCCTGCACCGGCTGCGGCAAGATCTCGGCATGTCTTATCTCGTGATTACCCACGACATGGAAGTCGTGCGGCTGATGTGCGAACGCGTTATCATCCTGCGCCACGGCCATGTGATCGAGGCGGGAGAGACAAGGGCCGTGCTCAAGAGCCCGCAAAGCGACTACGGGCGCACACTGCTCGCCTCCGTGCCCCGGCTCCATGCGCCGGTAGCAGAAAGCAAGATGCCGC
>DATBYX010000267.1:0-6647 GCA_036513475.1 Xanthobacteraceae bacterium
GCCGCAACCGGATCGATGTTGCAGAAATTATCGATGTCGTTGCCGAACGTCGCCCGCAACTTGTCGAGCTGAGAATAGCCCGCGCCGTTGCCGATCAGCATCTTGAAGCGCAATCCGCTCTCGCGCGCCTGGCGCAGGAACAGCGTGATGTCTGGATTGTATCCGGTATGGAGAATGACATCGGCGCGGGCACGCTTGAGCTTGGTGACCAGCGACGAGAGATCGGGCGCGCCCGCCGAGTAACCCTCACGCATGAGCACTTGCAGGCCGCGCTGCTTTGAGAACTGCTCGCCGGCTTCGCCGACGCCCACGCCGTAAGGCCCGTCCTCATGGATGATGGCGACCTTGAGCGTACTTGGCTCGACACCCAGCTTCGCCTTGGCATTGTCGGCGAGAAAGCCGGCTGCGGCCTCGCCGTACTGGTCGGAGTGGATCTGCCCCCGGAAGACGTGGGTCAGCTTGCGGTCCTTGACCACCGCGGTCGCGACCGCGGTCGTGATCCAGAGGATCTTCTTATGCTCTTCCACCTTGGCGGCGAGCGGCACGGCATGGGCACTCGAATAGACACCGAGCACGACTTCCACTTTCTCCTGGCTGATCAGCCGTTCCACTTCGTTGATGGCGGCGTCCGCCTTGCTTTGGGAGTCCGCGTTGATCGGCTCGATCTTGTATTTGCCGGCGACACCGCCGCGTTCGTTCACGAGGTCGATGGCGATCTGTGCACCGATGGAGCACGCAACCGAACCCGCGGCGGCAAACGGCCCGGAGAGGTCGTAGATCACACCGATCCGGATAGGCTGTTCCTGGGCGCGGGCGATCCTTCCCCCAAGACTCAATGCGCCCAAGGTCAACGCGGAGTTTTTCAGCAGCGATCTGCGCGATGTTCTCATTGCATCCTCCCTGGACTTCTTTGCTCTGCGGCAAGGCTCTTGCGCGAGTATTCGGCCACCCGGCCGGCAAGTCAACGTGACGCTCTGTGCCGTCAGCACAGCTTTCGATGATTGAATTGGCACGAGCCAAGTCGAGCGGAATCCGCGTAGCACGCGCTACAGCGCAATCCGGCGACCCTCCTCGGCTGCCCAGTAGGCTGCGTAGTTGACCTTCGTCGTCTGGCAAGCAAGATCGAGATCGGCGCGGG
This sequence comes from Xanthobacteraceae bacterium, assembly GCA_036513475.1. Lineage (GTDB taxonomy): Bacteria > Pseudomonadota > Alphaproteobacteria > Rhizobiales > Xanthobacteraceae > VAZQ01. The sequence continues at coordinate 1,139 of DATBYX010000267.1, forward strand.
GCTCCCTGCCGAAGGAGATGCACTCCATGAAATCCTGGATCTCCTGCAAGTAGCCCCGCGTCCACTCCTCTTCCAGGCAGACGAACTGCCAGCCGGTCTTACGATCGACCTTCTCCGTGATGTAGACGCTCGCGAGCTTCTCCTCGTCGGTGAGATAGCTCTGCAAGTGGGTGTTGGGCGTGATGTTCGCGAACAGCGATCCGCCGCTCGTGTAGGTCTCGATGAGATTGCGCACCCCGCCCATGATGATGTCGCCGGAGAAGACGGTGCTCTTGGTGCCATCCGAGAAGGTCAAGCTCAGCATCCCCCAATCCTCGACATCCACCGGATTGGATTTGATGAAGCTGCGCTCTCGCGGTGGCAGCCCAGCCGCCACATTGCCGACATCGGCAGTGACTGCGGCTACGGTGATTTTCTCGCCACGCGCCTGCGCTTCGATCCGTTTCAGGTAAAGCACCGTGGAAAGCGGATGACACCCCATGCGCACAAGCGAGCCGCCGCCCGTCATCGACCACGCGGCCGCATGGGCTGCGTGCGAGCCGCTGTGGCTCTCTTCACCCTTCATGAACAGGATCTTGTCCTTGGTCGCGGCCAGGATTTCGACGATTTTCGTCACCGCCGGCGCGTAGACCCAATCTTCCGCGTACATGAAGAGCCGCCCGCTCGATCTCACGGCCGCACAGGTCTTGTCCATTTCTGCCATGACCCGTTCGTACATCAGCGATTTAGCGACGTGTCTGCCGATCGGAGTCTTGTCGTCAGGGCGCCCGAAATATCCGGTGAACGGCTTCTCGCAGATGACGTGCTTTCCTGCTTGAACCGCCTCGACGATCATCATCGCGTGCATGGCGGGGGGCGTGCAGATGTCCACGACGTCAATGCTCTTGTCGGCCAGTACGGCGCGGAAATCGCGATAGGTTGTGGGAATCCGATGCTTCTTGGCGAACGCGATCACATGGTCGCCGCGCGCGGCAACGGCCGCGACTTCCACGTCGATGCCGTACACCCGCTTGTAGGCGTACATGTGCAATTCGGCGACGAACCCGCATCCGATGAGGCCTACTCTTACATTTGCCATCGCCGCCCTCCTCCAGCTTAGCCGGGTGTCCCGGGCGCAGTGCAGCATGAGCAGCGCATGTACATTGCTATTCTCTCTGCGAACACCTGACTGCGCTGCTCATGATGCGCTGCAGACCCGGGACCTTGCAAAGCTCCGGCGCGTCCTCGCTCGAAGCTTGTGGTGGTCCCGGATCAGCGGCGCACCGCTTCGCGCACCTACCTCCAGAGATCTTGGAAGCAGTCATGCACGCGCTCGCGCGGCGCCGCATCCGGGACACACAGACCTGCGTATGTTAACACCCTTGCATCGATTACCGGCTCAGGCGCTTCCGCGTGTCACCCTCCCCGACAATCCGTCTTGGTGTCGATATCGGCGGCACTTTCACTGATGTGGCGCTCGAGCTCGGGGAGCGCCGCTTCACGGTCAAGACTCTGACCACAACTGCGGCGCCGGAGAAAGGTGTCTTGGCGGCACTCGGCTCCATCACCGCCGAGGCGGGTATTTCGCCGGATCAGGTTGGGTTGATCATTCACGGGACGACGCTTGCGACCAATGCGTTGATCGAGCGCAAAGGCGCCAGGACCGCGCTTCTCACCACGGAAGGCTTTCGCGATGTGGTGGAGATCCGGCATGAGAACCGCTTCGAGCAATACGACGTCAACATCGATCTGCCGCCGCCGCTGGTGCCGCGCCGACGTCGCCTGCCCATCCGCGAGCGCATCGATGCGCAAGGCGAGGTGTTGGTAGCTTTGGACGGGGCCAGCGTGAGTAGCGCGATTGATGCTCTTGCCGAACAGCAGGTGGAGGCGGTCGCGGTCGGGTTCCTGCACAGCTTCACCAATCCGGAGCACGAACGTGCGGTCGGGGATGCGATCACGCGGGCACTGCCGCACGTCCCGCTAACTTTGTCCTGCGAAGTTGCCCCGGAGATGCGCGAATACGAGCGCTTCTCCACCGCTTGCGCCAACGCCTACATCCAGCCCCTGCTTGGACGCTACCTCGCGCAGCTGGAAAGCGAGTTGGCGCGCGCCGGCTTTTGCTGTCCGTTGCTGCTGATGACTTCAGGGGGCGGGATCACCAGTATAGAGACCGCCATCCGCTTTCCGGTCCGGCTGGTCGAATCGGGTCCGGCTGCCGGCGCCATTTTCGCCGCTAGCATTGCCCGCCAGCACGGGCTCGATCAGGTGCTGTCCTTCGATATGGGTGGCACCACCGCCAAGATCTGTCTCATCGACAAGGCGAGGCCGCAGAGCTCGCGCGGGTTCGAGGTCGCGCGCATCTATCGTTTCCTCAAGGGGAGCGGGCTGCCGCTGCGCATTCCGGCAATCGAAATGGTCGAGATCGGCGCCGGCGGCGGCTCGATTGCCCGCATCGATGCGCTCGGGCGCATCACGGTAGGCCCGGATAGCGCCGGCTCGGAGCCCGGCCCTGCCTGTTATGCCGGCGGCGGCACCGAGCCCACCGTCACGGACGCCGATCTCATTCTCGGCCGCATCGACCCGACCACGTTCTCGGGCGGTACCATGACTCTCGATCTTGCGAGCGCCACGCACGCCATCTCGGAGCACATCGGAACCGCGCTGAAGCTTTCAACCGAGCATGGCGCGCTCGGCATCAGCGAGATGGTGGACGAGAACATGGCAAACGCGGCACGCGTGCATGCCATCGAGAGCGGGAAGGACCTGCGCCCGCGTACCCTGATCGCGTTCGGCGGCGCCGCGCCGCTGCATGCCACACGCGTCGCCGAGAAGCTCGGGATGGGCCGCGTGCTCATCCCCGCCGATGCGGGCGTGGGCTCGGCGGTTGGTCTGTTGCGCGCGCCTGTCGCATACGAGATCGTGCGCGGTCGGCTCATCCGCCTCGGCAGCTTCGATCACGCCTTGGCGAACCGATTGCTTGCCGAGATGCGCGCCGAAGCGGAAGCGATCGTCCGGCGCGGGGCGCCCGATGCCGAGCTCATGGAGCAACGCTCGGCGCTGATGCGCTATCGCGGACAGGGCCATGAGATCGCAGTTGCGCTCCCCGTGCGCGATTTCACCGCTGCCGATCGCACCACGATTCGCGCGTTGTTCGAGGGGGCCTACCAGCGCCTGTACAGCCGCGCGATCCCGGGCGTCGAGATCGAGATCCTGAGCTGGGTCGTTTCAGTGAGCGCTCCCGCAGAGGGCCGCCTCGCCGCAGCGAGCGAGGAAACGCCCAGGGAAGCAAAGCCGCGGTCGCAGCGGCGGATTGTCGACCCGGACAGCGGAGAAGTCCGGCAGGTTCCGGTCTATTGGCGGGCCGATCTTGCGCCCGGAGCGCGGATCCGAGGGCCGGCCGTCATCGGCGAGGACGAAACCTCGACCGTCATCGGGGCGCTGTTCGATGCACGCATCGACCGCTTCGGCTACATTGAGCTCACTCGTCGCGAGGCTTGAAACCATGGTCGCACTCCCCAACGCTGCGCTTGCTCAGATTCACAGCCAAGTCATGTGGAGCCGTCTGATCGCCGTTGTGGAAGAGCAGGCGCAGACCATGCTTCGCACGGCGTTCAGCACCTCGGTGCGCGAGGCCGGCGATCTTTCCGCCGGCGTATTCGACCGCGATGGCCGCATGCTGGCGCAAGCCGTCACCGGCACCCCGGGACACGTAAACTCGATGGCCAACGCGGTGAAGCACTTCCTCAACGTCTACCCGCTGGCCGGGATGAAGCCGGGCGACCATTACATCACCAATGACCCTTGGCTCACGTCGGGGCATCTCCACGACATCACCGTCGTCACGCCGACCTTTTACCGCGGCGAGCCTGTCGGGCTGTTCGCCAACACGATTCACGTCGTGGACATCGGCGGCCTGGGGATGGGACCGGACGGCCGCCAGGTGTTCGAGGAAGGGCTGTCAATTCCGATCATGCCGCTCGCGCGCGAGGGGCGCATGAACGAGGATCTGCTGCGGCTCGTGCGTGCCAACGTGCGCGAGCCGCTGCAGGTCGAGGGCGACATCTACGCCTGTGCGGCGTGCAACGACGAGGGCAGCCGGCGGCTGATCGAGATGATGGACGAGTTCGAGATCGCCAATCTCGACCGGCTCGGAGAAACCATCCTCGAAGCATCGCGCGAGGCGACGCTCGGACGCATCCGCGCCCTGCCGCAGGGCACATATGCGAACAGCATGACCATGGACGGGTACGACAAGCCCCTCGTGCTGAATGCGGCCCTCACCATCTCCGATGATGGCATCCATGTCGATTTTGCCGGCACCTCGCCCGCATCGTCCCACGGCATCAACGTCGTCTACAATTATTGCCTGGCCTACACCGCATTTGGCGTGAAATGCCTGGTGGCGCCCGAAGTGCCCAACAATGCCGGCTCGCTTGCTCCGATCACGGTGAGCGCCCCGGAGGGTTGTGTGCTCAACGTGAAGCGTCCGTGGCCGGTCGCCGCGCGCCACACGGTCGGCCAGATGCTCCCCGACGTGGTGTTCGGCTGTCTGCATCAAGCCATCAGCGGTGGGGTGCCGGCGGAAGGCGCGTCGTCGCTGTGGAATCCGCAGATCTTTGGCGGCGGCTCGCTTGTCGACGAGGTGGAAGAGGGCACGGATGCGAACGCGCTGGCCGAGTTCAGCACGGTGATCTTTCACTGCGGCGGCGCCGGCGCACGGCCAGGCAAGGATGGGCTCAGCGCCACCTCCTTCCCATCGGGCGTGCGCACCATACCGGTGGAAGCAACGGAGAGCGTGGCGCCTGTGGTGTTCTACCGGCGCGAGTTCCGCGAGGGCTCGGGCGGCTCGGGCCGGTTTCGCGGCGGACTCGGTCAGGTGATCGAGCTCGGCGGCGCTGGCGCTGCTCCGCTCGCCCTCCTGTGCAATTTCGAGCGGGTGCGCAACCCCGCGCGCGGGCGCAACGGCGGCGGCAAGGGTGCCCCGGGCGCGGTGAGCTTGCGCTCCGGCCGTCCCATTCGACCCAAAGGCCGGCAGACCGTTCCGCCCCGCGACGCCATCCGCCTGGAGCTGCCGGGGGGCGGCGGCTTCGGCGACCCCCACGCGCGCGATCCTCACCGCGTTCTCGATGATGTGCGCGACGGCATGATCACCGCGGAGGAAGCGCACCGCGACTACGGCGTGGTGATCGATGCGCATGGGCAACTCGATGTGCCCGCGACGGAGCGCCTTCGCTCTGAGTGAGTCTGTGAATGGGGTAGAAGGGTGGGCAAAGGCGCGCTATCTGCGCCGTTCCGCGTGGGCAAAGCCTGTCCCCGACTTGATCGGGGATCGTGCGCGCACGGCAGTCAAGCTTGCGCAGACTGCGTAAACTTGTCCGCGATGCCCACAGGGACAGGACAGGTCGAACGATTTTGCCCACCCGACGATGAGCCGCGCCCGTAGATGAAGCTCAACTCACAGGAGCTGGAGAGGATCGCGCGGCTCACGCTGGAGCACTACAACCGGCATGCGGAACAGTTCTGGCAGGGA
>DATBYX010000268.1:0-10022 GCA_036513475.1 Xanthobacteraceae bacterium
CACGGCCGCCACCCTCGTCTGCACGCGCCGCCAGTAAGCGAACTCGTTGAAGCGCGTGCCTTCGATCACAGCGAGCGCCACTGCCGCGAGGAACGGCAGGCTCTGCACAACAAGCACCAGCGCGAAAATATTGAGCTCGTCGATCTGCTTGTAGTTCGTGGCGACGATGGTCGCTGCCCCGGCGATGAGCAGCATGGCGAGCACGGCTTCCCAGAAGGCCGGGAAGTCCGGGCCTTTGCGCGTCGCGCCCCCCTTGGCGGTGCGCATGAAGGGAAGGCTTTCGCTCCATAGGCCGCGGCCGACGGCCCGAGCTACCGTCCACTGCACCGCCATCGCGGCAAGGACGGCGCCCATCATCTGCGCAGGGCGTACGGCGACCCGCAGGCGGTAGAGGGCCACAAAGTGCGCAAGGGTAACGGCAAAGGCCGCAAGGATCGGCACCGTGAGGATCTGGTCGGGAATGGCAATGCCGGCGAAAGCAACGACCGGCACCCAGGCGATGTTGAGGATGGCGACCAGCACGCCGAGAGCTTCGGCACCGAGCCAATTGAGCCAGCCGAACGCGAACTCTCGCTTCTGCTGGTGCGTGAGGCTGCCCACGCGCGGCAGCAACGATCGCCAGTGCTTTTTGAGAATCTGCAGGCCGCCATAGGCCCAGCGATGACGCTGCTTCTTGTAGGCGTCGAACGTATCGGGGAGAAGCCCGTGACCGTAACGCCGATTGGTGTAATGAATCTGCCAGCCCTGCTCGAGCACGGCGAGGCCAAGGTCGGAATCCTCGACGATGGTGTCGCTCGACCATCCGCCGGCGGAGAGGAGCGCCGCGCGGCGAATGAGGCACATGGTGCCGTGCACGATGACGGCATTCGTCTCGTTGCGTTGGACCATTCCGATGTCGAAGAAACCCGCATATTCGCCATTCATGGCGTAATGCATCAGGGTCCGCTCGCCGTCGCGATGATCTTGCGGAGCCTGGATCATCCCGACCTTGGGGTCGCTGAAGGCGGGCACCAGATCCTTCAGCCAATCGGGCCGGATAACATAATCGGCGTCGATGACCGCGATGATCTCGGCGTCGTCGGCGGTGCGATCGAGCGCAAGCCGCAATGCGCCGGCCTTGAACCCTGCAACATTGTCATCGCGGACGAACTTGAACCGATCGCCCAGCGCGCGACAGTGCTCCTCGATCGGGCGCCAGAATGCCGGGTCAGGCGTGTTGTTGATGACGATGAGGCATTCGAAGCTGGGATAGTCAAGCCGCGCGAGTGCATCGAGCGTAGCCTTGAGCATTTCCGGCGGCTCGCGATAGGCCGGAACATGAATCGAGACCTTCGGTGCAAAGCCGTCCGCGGCGGCAAGAGGGCCAGCGATCAGGCGTCGCGGTCTATATCCGAATGCGACTGCAGCGATCTCCTCGATGCGCTTGAGCGCAATCGCCACAAGCGGGGCAAGCAGCGCGATCCCAAGCGCAAGAGCGAATGCCGAGCCGGGCACGAAATAATGCGTCTCCCAGAACGCGAAGACGAGCGCTAGCCAGGCGGCGGCCGCATTGGCGGCAATAGCAAGGGTGAATGCCTCGCCTGCGGTGACGCGGCTCCGCGCCAGCATGGGCAGTGACAGCAACAGCCCGAGCAGAAGCGCAAGACCCGCGGTTCGCCAGTGCTCGGGATCATGCGCCAATCCGACCCAGCTGAACTTGGGCTGACGCGCGGCATCGAACACGCCCCAGTACATGCCGACGCTGCCTTCGTTCGTCTTCCACGGCTGATCGAAAGCCTCGATGACGTTGTAGTCGATGCCGTAGGCGTCGGCACGCGAGACGAAATCCCGCAGTATCGTTGTCTGGTCGATGCGTCCGGGATAGGCGCGCAGCATATTGTAGCCCGCGCTCGGCCAGCCGAACTCGGCAATCACGATGCGCTTGCCCGGATGCACGCGGCGCAGTTTGTCGTAGAATTCGATCGTCTGACCGACCACTTTGTCGGTGGGTACGCCCTCCCAGTAGGGAAGGATGTGGGCGGCGATGAAGTCGACCGCCGAGGCGAGCTCGGGATGCTCGACCCAGACCGACCAGATCTCACCCGTGGTGACAGGAACCGAGCTTTGCCGTTTCACCCGTTGTATGATCTTGATGAGCTCGGGGATGGTCTTCTCGGCGCGGTAGATGGTCTCGTTGCCGACGACGATCGCGTTCACGTTCCTGTAGCGGCGCGCGAGCGCAATCGCCGACTGGATTTCCCGCTCGTTGCGCGTCTCGTTCTTGTCGATCCAGATACCGAGCGTCACCTTGAGCCCGAACTCCTCGGCAATGGCGGGTATCAGCTCACCGCCTCCGGTGCTGCCGTAGGTGCGGATCGCCTGCGTGTACGGGCTGAGCACCTTGAGATCGGCGCGAATCTGCGCCTCGGTCGGGCGATCGCCGAGATCGGGATGCTGCGAGCGGGTGTAAGGAGAATAGGAGATGCTGGCGAGGGGATAATCAATACCGGCGACCGCCTGGTGCCGTTGGAGCAGACTCCACAAGCCGGCATGCACGCACAGAACGAGCACCACCACAGCCGCAACGGTGCGCATGGAAGGCTAACCAGCCCCGAAGAAAAGCGGGGACCGAACCCGTCCCCAACGGTCAACCGAAGTCTAGAGGTAAAGTACCTCAGTTGAAGATGAATTTGCAAGTACCCAGGAGTGATGGCCGTTTCAAGGAAAGAAATAGCGCAACTAACAAAATCGTTCCGTGACGATCTAAACATTCATTCCTGAACGTCCGTACAGCTTGGAAGTTTTTCCTCCGTCATGCGCGGGCTTGTCCCCATAGGCGCTAAGTTAAGGTCGTCATTGCCGGGCTTGACCCGGCAATCCATCGATCTTCGTAAGAACTTTCTCGCGAAGAAGATGGATGCGCGGGTCAAGCCCGCGCATGACGCCCATGGGGCGTGTCCCGCGCATCCACGTCTTGTGCGGCAGCGAGGGCGTGGATGGCTGGGACAAGTCACATGCTCAGGAGCACGCAGGGGCGAGGCATGCCTCGCCTCTATGAACTCAGGTTCGGCGATGCGTCTCGAAGGATGAGATTCCGCACGCGCCCTCCTTTGGAGGACACGCCCGGCCATAACGGCCGAGCTGCTAGCGGCTCGTGGTGGCGCTGGGAGCGGCGGCTGTTCCCTGCGCCTCGAGGGTCGGATTGAGCCAGCAGGCATGCACCCGGTTGGGCAGCGTATCGGTCGCTTTGGGATCGATGTTTCCCTGGCGCACAACGCAGCGGAAAGTCGCTTGAATGTGGCCGGACGGGCAGCCGAATCGGTCATAGAGGTCGAGATGGCGAAAGGCGGTATCCAGATCGTCACGCCAAAGGAGGTTCACCACGCGGCGGCCGAGCCATACGCATTCCGGATTGCCGGCGGGGCCGGTGAGAGCTTTCTCAGCTTCGGCAAACTCATCGACCTTTTTCTGGGGCTCCTTGCCCTCAGCCGCCGGTGGCTTCTCCGGAGGCTTCTGCTCCCCGTTTTGGGCCAGTATCCGTCCCGAGGTAAAAAGTACCATTGCCGCGGCGACGCTCGCGGCGAGAATACGCATACCGATCGGGGGCATGATCGCTGTTGCCTTGTGGCTGTTCGAGCTGCTCGTCTCTAGCTTCGAACCGGTTATTGTATCGCAATACTGACCGGATTGGTCAGCATTGCGGCAGCGAGTGGCAGGCGATTAAAGCAGGGGGGTGGCCGCTCGCCAAGGGATTTGCCGAATGATTTCGTCGACGGGGATGGCGGGCGCGCTCTTGCTCGGGGCTGCGGCGGTGATTGTCGCGGGCTGGGCGTGGCTGGGCGCGCCGGTCCAGATGCCGCCCTCGCCGCTCGCCCCAAGCGAGAAGGCCCATTGCATCTCCTACGCTCCCTTCCGGGGCGACCAGACGCCGCTCGGCCCGGATATTTCGATCGACCCGCGGCAAATCGAGCAGGATTTGGCGCAGCTCAAGACGATCACCGATTGCGTGCGGACATATTCCGTCGATCACGGACTTGATCGGATTGCCGAGATCGCGAAGCACCACGGACTGAAGGTGTTGCAGGGGCTGTGGTTGTCGAGCTTCCCGGATCGCAATCGCAAGCAGATCGAGACCACGCTCGAGCTCGCCGCGCGGTATCCCGATGTGATCACCGCGATGATCGTAGGGAACGAGGTCCTGTTGCGCGGCGAAATGTCGTCGCTCGACCTCGCCGGCACGATCCGCCACGTCAAAGCGAACGTCTCGATGCCGGTCACCTACGCGGACGTGTGGGAGTTCTGGCTGCGCTACCGCGAAATCGCCTCCGAAGTCGATTTCATCACCATCCATATCCTGCCGTACTGGGAAGACTTTCCCATCTCGGCCGAGCACGCTGCAACGCATGTCGACTCCATCAGGCGGCGCGTGATGGCAGCATTCCCCGGCAAGGAGATCCTCTTGGGCGAATTCGGATGGCCGAGCGCCGGCCGGATGCGGGAGGGCGCCTTGCCCTCCCCGGTCAACCAGGCGCGCACCATGCATGACGTGCTTCGGGTGGCAAAACGTGAAAACTACCGGGTCAATCTGATCGAGGCCTACGACCAGTCTTGGAAGCGCCGGCTCGAAGGTACCGTGGGCGGGCACTGGGGCCTCTTCGACGCGTATCGGCGGAGCCCCAAGTTCACCTGGGGCGGAAGAGTGTCGGATCATCCGCTCTGGCACTGGCAGGCTATCGGCGGCGTCGGCCTCGCTGTGATCATCTTCGCTGCAGGTTTTGTCTGCCGCCCGACAAAAGCTCCTGCGGCGTCTCGTCTCTGGTTGCAGATCACGGCCATCGCCATCGCATCAGGCGGCTTGGTGGGGTGGACGATCGAGAACGTGCCGCTGGAAAGCCTTACTGCGGGCGATTGGCTGCGCTCGGTCGCTTGGGCAGTGACAGCAGTCCTCGCGCCGGTTCTTGCAGCTGCCGCCCTCGCATCGGGACGCGCAGTGCCGAGCTTCGCCCAGATCCTCAGTCGTCGCCCGCGCGCGCGTAATCCAAAGCACGTTGGAATGAGGACGATTCTCGGTGGCGGCGCAGACGCCTCCCTCTCCCCGCTCTTGCGGGGAGAGGGCAGGGGTGAGGGGCAAACCCACTCGGAGTTGGGCTCTGCCCCTCTCCCCATAAAGAATGGAGAGAGGCCGCAGGCCGAGTTCGTTGCTGGCTCTCAAACTCCCGCGCCGAAATCCCCCTTGGATTTCGCCCTGGGAATTGTGCTGATCGCGCTCGCGGTCCTTTCCCTGCAGGCGGCGCTCGGCCTTGTCTTCGACCCGCGTTATCGGGACTTTCCGTTCGCGCCGCTCACCGGGGCGGTCATGCCGTTCCTCTTTGTCGCCAACTGGAAGTGGCGGCCGCAGGTGCCTGCGGCAGAGCTGGCCATGGCCGTCCTCGTCATGGGCGCCGCCATCTACATCGTTTTGAACGAAGGCTTTGCGAACTGGCAGGCCTTCTGGTTTGCTGCCGGCCTGACCGCTCTGGCCCTCATTCTGGTGCGGGTGCCGGCCGCGCCAGGCTGAGCATCAACAGCGCAGCTGCCAAGCCGGAGAGATTGGTATTGTGCAACACGAGGCCGAACGCTGTTGCACTGAGCCCTAAGGACAATAGGACGAGCGAGGGGCGCAGCAGATTGAGCACTGCCGCGCAGAGAGCGGTCCAACCGAATACGGCGTATGTGAACAGCCAAATCGTTAAACGTGTGGTCGAGCACATCCAGGTATGAAGCCCGCTTTGGCACGCCAGCGCTATCTGGGAGTTTTCGATTCCGAGGTAACGCAAGTAGAGAGCTTCGCCGAATGATGCAAAGCCGATGATCAGCAGCCAGTTCGCTTGGCGCGCAGTGGGCAGGAACAGCGTGGTAGTCATGCGGTGGTCTCTGCCGCTAAACCAGAGCGGCGGCAAGATAGGAGCGTTCGCCGGCCTTCTCCCAGTCAATCCCGTCCATTATGAGAATCGCGGGCCTACGATGAGCTTTGTGCTTGACTGCTGAGCGTACCTGCCTCGCCATCGTGCTCGCGGCCGGCGAGGGCACGCGCATGTACTCCAGTTGCCCCAAGGTTCTGCATACCATCGCCGGACAATCCTTGCTCGCCCACACGCTTGCTGCCGTGCGTGAGGCCGGCGGGACGACTACCGCGGTCGTGGTCGGGCCGGCTGCGGACGGCGTTATCGCGGAAGCCAAGCGGGTTTTGCCGGCCGCGGAATTCTTCGTGCAGGCGGAGCGCCGCGGAACCGCGCACGCGGTATTGGCCGCCAGGGGCGCCATTGCGCGCGGCCCGCAGGATGTCCTGGTGGTCTTTGCCGATACGCCGCTCGTTACGCCCAAGACGCTGCGTCGAATGCGGGCGGCCCTGGCGGAGGGTGCGGCGCTCGTCGTGCTCGGGTTCCGCCCAACCGACCCGCGCGGCTACGGCCGCATCGTGTTGGCGGGCGCAGAAGCGCTCGCCATTCGCGAGGAGCTCGATGCCAGCAGCGAAGAGCGCAAGATCGATCTCTGCAATGCCGGATTGATGGCCTTCGCAGGTGCGACCGCCCTCGCCGTTCTTGACCGGGTCGGCAACGACAACCGCAAGGAAGAGTTCTATTTGACCGATGCGGTCGCGATCGTTCACGCCATGGGCGGCCGCGCGGTCGTGATCGAGACCGAGGAGGAAGAGGTGCAGGGCGTCAACACGAAGGTTCAGCTTGCTGCCGCGGAGGCCACCTTGCAGCAGCGTTTGCGCAAGGCGGCACTGGAGGCGGGCGTCACCCTGGTCGCGCCCGAGACCGTCTTTCTGTCGGCGGACACCAGCTTCGGTCGCGACGTGGTGGTGGAGCCGTTCGTGGTCTTTGGACCGGGCGTCAAGGTCGAAGACAATGCGGTGATCCGATCGTTCTCGCATCTCGTCCAGGCGCATGTGGGCAAGGGCGCCTCGGTAGGTCCCTATGCCAGGCTACGCCCCGGGGCGCGGCTCGAAGCGGACGTGCACATCGGCAACTTCGTGGAGATCAAGGAAGCCCTGATCGAGACCGGCGCCAAGGCCAATCATCTCAGCTATATCGGCGACGCCACGGTTGGTGCGGGAGCCAACGTCGGTGCCGGCACGATAACATGCAATTATGACGGGGTTGCCAAGCACCGCACCGAGATCGGCAAGGGAGCGTTCATCGGGTCGAATTCGGCGCTAGTTGCACCGGTGAAGGTGGGGGAAGGGGCCTATATCGGCTCGGGCTCGGTGATCACCCAAGATGTCCCACCCAATGCGCTTGCGGTCGCCCGCGGCCGCCAGGTGATCAAGGAAGGCTGGACCCAACGCTTGCTCGAATTGAAATCAATGTTGAAGAAGGCGCCGTAACTATCGGAAAAGGCAGAATCTCGTAGGGGCGACCGCATTGCGTCGCCCTCTTTCAGCCACGGAACTCCAACGAGGGGCGAGGCACGCGGGGCACCCCAAAAAATGCTGTGCATTTTTTGGGGACCCCGACTCGCCCCTCCGAATGGGAATCGGCACCGTTCTATGTAGAGGACCGTGTCGAAGCGTTAGCCTTACATGTTACACTTTGGAAGGCATTGTGGTTTTTGGTCCGGCATTGATCTGGATATAACCTCGCCGGGCTAACCGTAACCGCGAACACAAGTAGGGCGTCGCTCGCATGTGCGGAATTGTGGGGATTCTCGGACGCGAGCCGGTTGCCGGCGCGCTTGTCGACGCGCTGAAGCGACTTGAATACCGCGGTTATGATTCCGCCGGTGTTGCCACCCTGGAGGGTGGCGAGCTTGCGCGGCGGCGCGCGGAGGGCAAGCTGCGCAATCTTGAGGCGCGGCTCGCCAAGGAGCCGCTCGAAGGTACGATCGGCATCGGGCATACCCGTTGGGCCACTCACGGGCGCCCGACGGAAAGCAACGCTCATCCCCATGCCACCGATCATCTGGCCGTCGTGCACAACGGTATCATCGAGAACTTTCGCGAGCTGCGCGAGGAGCTGGAGAAGGAGGGCGCCGCGTTCGGCTCGGAGACCGACACCGAGGTTGTGGCGCATCTCGTCACCCAGGAACTGAGCAAGGGCCACTCTCCGGCCGACGCAGTTGCGGCTGCTCTGCCGCGCCTGCGGGGCGCATTTGCGCTCGCCTTCCTGTTCAAGGGCGAGGAAGACCTTCTGATCGGGGCGCGCAAGGGCTCACCGCTGGCCATAGGTTATGGCGAAGGCGAAATGTTTCTCGGCTCGGACGCCATTGCGCTTGCTCCCTTCACGGACACCATCTCGTATCTCGAGGATGGCGACTCCGCTGTGCTCACGCGCAAGGGCGCAGAGATCCGCGATGCGAAGGGCAGCAAGGTCGAACGCGCAGTTCTGCGCACCTCGGCATCGGCCTTCCTCGTGGACAAGGGCAATTACCGGCATTTCATGGCCAAGGAGATCCATGAGCAGCCGGAAGTGGTCGGCCACACCCTCGCCCATTACCTCGACATGGCGGCCGAGCGCGTGCAGTTGCCGAACGAGCTCCCATTTGACTTCCGCGAGCTCCAGCGGATCTCGATATCGGCTTGCGGCACGTCCTATTACGCGGGACTGGTTGCGAGGTATTGGTTCGAGCGCTTCGCGCGCCTGCCGGTCGAGATCGATGTGGCGTCCGAGTTTCGTTACCGCGAAGCGCCCCTAGACCCCGGCGGACTCGCAATTTTCGTGTCCCAATCGGGCGAGACCGCCGATACCCTCGCCACCCTTCGCTATGCCAGGGAGCACCGGCAGCACGCGCTAGCTATCGTCAACGTGCCCACCTCGACGATTGCGCGCGAAAGCGACGCCGTGATGCCGACGCTCGCGGGTCCCGAAATCTGTGTCGCTTCCAGCAAGGCGTTCACGTGCCAGCTTGCGGTGCTGGCGTGCCTCGCTATCGCGGCGGGTCGGGCGCGTGGCGTGCTCTCGACCGAGGATGAGCGCGCGCTGGTGCGCGCGCTCATCGAAGTGCCCCGCTTAATGACCGAGGCGCTCGCCCTTGAATCGCAGATCGAGCCGCTCGCGATCGATCTCGCGAAAAGCCGCAATGTGCTTTATCTCGGCCGCGGCACGAGCTTTCCGCTTGCGCTTGAGGGTGCGCTGAAGCTCAAGGAAATTTCCTACATCCACGCCGAAGGCTATGCGGCGGGCGAGCTCAAGCACGGGCCGATAGCCCTCATCGACGAGCAGATGCCGGTGATCGTCATTGCGCCGTTCGACCGCATTTTCGAGAAGACCCTCTCCAATGTGCAGGAGGTTGCCGCGCGCCGCGGCAAGATCATTCTGATCACCGATCCCAAAGGCGCCCATGAGGTCCGCGAGGTCGCATTGCGCACCCTTACGCTTCCAGCTATGCCGGCCACGGTGACGCCATTGGTCTATGCCATACCTGTGCAGCTCATCGCCTATCACACAGCCGTCGTCATGGGCACTGACGTCGATCAGCCGCGTAACCTTGCCAAGTCAGTCACCGTGGAATGAGCAGGTCCGCAGGTCTGGGTGTGCCATTGACGTGCTGCTTGTAGCGTGATCCCTCCGAGCATGACCGAGCCCGATCGAAATGCAGGCAACCGGCCGCGGCTCGCCACCACGGATGTCTCGGCCGAGCTTGGCAAGCCGTTCCATCACGGGCTGATCGCTCGACTGCGCAATTATTTTCTGACCGGCCTCATCCTGGTCGGGCCGCTCTACATCACCGTTGGTCTTACCTGGTGGTTCATCAACTGGGTGGATGATTTGGTTCGGCCGTTCATTCCCGTGGTTTACCGCCCGGAGACGTATCTGCCGGTCAAGATCCCGGGTCTGGGACTGATCCTGGCACTTGTGGGATTGACGCTGCTCGGCTTCCTGACTGCGAACTTCGTCGGGCGCAAGTTAGTGGAGGCCAGTGAAAATATTCTTCACCGCATGCCGGTCGTGCGGCCGCTCTACAAAAGTCTCAAGCAGATCTTCGAAACCCTGTTCGCCAAGAGCGGAACGACGTTCCGCCGCGTTGGACTCGTCGAATTTCCTTCGCCCGGGATGTGG
>DATBYX010000269.1:0-4462 GCA_036513475.1 Xanthobacteraceae bacterium
GGGAAAATGCGTGCATGTGCTCCCCACCCACGCCTGGCGATTCTGGACG
The DNA here is from genome assembly GCA_036513475.1 of Xanthobacteraceae bacterium. GTDB lineage: Bacteria > Pseudomonadota > Alphaproteobacteria > Rhizobiales > Xanthobacteraceae > VAZQ01. The sequence continues at coordinate 50 of DATBYX010000269.1, forward strand.
ACGCTTGCCGGCTATCCCGATGCTCTTCTCTATCTTGTTTCCGGGATCCCGGAGCTTGTGCCGCGGGTTTTGCCGGGCCGTGAGGAGCTGCGGCGTCTCGGCACAGCCTGGTATCGCACAGCGCGCGCCGTCGGTGGTCGATGCTTGCCACGCCGCCATGGCGAGCGGGGCAATGTCATCGCGGAGCTCTGGTTGTTTCACCCGCGCTGGTGGCGCAGGAATTTTTGCGAGAACGGGTTCACTGTCGTTCACGACGAGCCGATGGGTCTGTTTTATACCGGCAACATGCTGTCCGGTTCCCATCTTGCGCTTTCGCAGCGAGGCCGCCTTGCCCACATGCTCGGGAGCGCGTGCCACCTGTTCGAGCTCGTGCCTAATCAGCGAGCTCGCGCGTAATTTCCTCAACCGGTCGACCGGCCGCGAGCAGAGCAAGAAGGTGCGCCGTTCGCTCCACCATCATGTCGAGCCCGTAGTTCGTCACGATCGAATGACGCATGGCATCGCGGAAGGCAGCTTCTTGCGCGAGGCACTGCCGCAGGCGGGCCCATCCTGCACACAAGAGTTCCGGCTGACGCGGTGGCACCACCTCGCCGAACTCTCCTACGATGCGGCGTGCGTCGCCGACATCAGTCGCTGCGACAGGAACGCCGCAAGCCATCGCCTCTCCGATCACATTGGGAAAGCCTTCACCGAAGGCTGACGACAGCGTGGCGATATCGAAGGCGTTGTACACGCGGCGCAGATTGTCCATTTCGCCGGCCCAGATCAGGTATCGATCGAGTCCAAGCGATCCGGCCAGCGCCCTGATGTGATCACGGTAAACTGAAGACCCATCGCCGACGCAGACGAAGCGCGCATCCGAATGCGCGCGGACAAAGCTGAGGGCGGCAGCGAGAAATGTGGTGTGGTCCTTCATCGGGTCGAAGCGGGCGACGCAGCCGATGACAAAGACGTCATCGGACAGGCCCCACGCATGTCGCTGTGCGCGACCGGCGGCCGGATCGGGCCGCATGGTTTGCGTATCGATACCATTCGGAACAACCGCAATGCGCTGGGCGTGCATGCCGCGCCTGATCGCGTCGGCGCGCACGGCGTGCCCATTGGCGATGATCAGGTCCGCCCGCCGCGACAGCCACACTTCCAGGCGGTACGCCAACGCTGAAAGGGTATCATAGCGAGCGACCTCCATTCCGGCTGCACGCACGCCGAAGACAAGCTTGATCGAGTGCCCAAATGGAAGGAGCAGTGCAGACAAAGCCGACTGGGTCGGCTGGAAGGCGTATAGAACGTCGGGCCGTTCTTTCACGAGCAGCCGGCGCAGCCGCAGGAGCGGCGCGAGTGCATCCCAGCGGCCGGATTTGCTCAAAGACAGTACACGCACGCTTGTGTCCTGCCGGAACACATCGATCTCGCTGCCAGTGTAAAATACGACCACCGCAACGTCGTGACCGCGTGCAGCCAGCCCGCGCGCCAGCATCGCCAGCTGTCGTTGGCTGCCGCCCACCACCATGGAGCGGATGAAGAATAGCACCTTCATGCGCTCACCATGGGAGTGATAGGGTTGCGGATATGGGATGGATCGATCCGATACATTCGGTGCAGGCCGGCTTGCGTAGTCCTGGCGCTCGACAAGATCCTTGCGAACGAAAATGATGACGAAACTTCCGCGCAGGCAAGTCCTGCGTCTCGCGGCCGGCGCTGTCGCATTCCCGGCGACCTCGCCAATTGCAAGGGCGCAAACCGACATGACACGGCCAAACTCGGAGAAACCCATCAGTCCGCTGGCCGAGCGACTGGCAGCCTATGCAGATGGCCTGCGCTACGACGATCTCGACCCAGAGACCATCGAACGAGTCAAATCGCATGTGATCGACACGCTCGGCTGTGGAATTGCGGCCTTCGATGAAAGACCCGTGCGAATTTGTCGTAACCTTGTCCTGGCGGCAGCGACCGGCGCCTCGACGGTCATCGGCACGAGCCAGCGCACTACGCCCGACCTGGCGGCCTTCGCCAATGGCGCCGCGTTCCGGTATTACGATCTGAACGACGTCTATGCCGGCCGTTTCTCCGGCCATCCCAGCGACAATATCGCGGCATGCCTGGCGGTTGCGGAGTCCGAACGCGCGAGCGCGAGGGAGCTGATCACTGCGATCGTTCTCGCCTACGAGGTCAACTGCCGGCTGATCGATGCCTTCGATATCACGACTCGCGGCTGGGACCCACCAGTATTCAACCTGCCGGCCGTAGCGCTTGCCGCCGGGAGGCTGATGAAGCTTCCAGCGGAGAGGCTCACGCAGGCGGTCAATCTGGCCATCAACGACCACATCCCCATGGGGCAGACCCGGTCACAGACCCTGTCCGACTGGAAGGGGCTTGCCGCCGCCGAGGCCGCCCGCAATGCGGTGTTCGCCGCGATGCTGGCGCGGGCCGGCATCAGCGGTCCGGCTCCCGTTTTCGAAGGGCGAAGGGGCTTCTTTCAGCTGGTTGCGGGGCCAGCCGACGTGGACATCGGCACCTTCGGCCGGCGCGATATCCCGTTTCGGATCCACCACTGCGGGATGAAGGCCTATCCGGCCGTGGTCTACGCCCAGACAGCAATCGTGGCGGGCATCGCGCTCGCCAAAGATATCGGCGATCTCGATCGGATCGCGGCGATCGAAATTGCAACCACCCGCCGCGGCCTCCAGCAAACCGGGAGCGAGCCAGAGAAATGGGCGCCGGACACAAGGGACACGGCGGATCACAGCTTGCCCTACATCACGGCCCGGGCCATGTCCGACGGCGATATCAGCAATGACAGCTACGCGCCGGAAAAATTGCGTGATCCGCGCATCCGTGCCTTCATGCGCAAGATCACTGTCAAGGAGGATCCCGTGTTCGGGGCACTACGCGGAAATGCGCCGGCGACCCGCATTACGGCAATACTCGACGACGGCCGCCGCATCGCTCAGCAAGTCGAAAACCTGCCCAGTTTTCCCGGCCAGCCAGTGAGTCGGGCCGAGGTCGAGCGAAAATTCCGCAGCAACGTCGCCGAGAGGTGGCCGCAGGAGCGGACCGACGCCCTTCTTCAATCGCTGCGGGCGCTCGAACGGGCGGATGATCTGCCGTCGCTGCTTTCCAAGCTAGCAGTGCCGAGATCACCGTAGGGACTGCCGGGGTTGGATCAAGGGCTGCTGCTCCAGAGTGCAATGACTCTAGCGTGGGTTCCAATTTCCCTTGAAGAGACGCTGCGTCATTTCGCGCTCGATCTCATCCGTGAGCCGGCCGCCCGAGCGGATGACGAACCGGGCGATGTCGCGGTCAGCTTGGTTCTGATGTGACTCAACCATGATGTTGAGGATGCGCCGCAGCAGCCCCAGTTTGTTTGACGCAGCGTCCCTGCTGGAGGCTTTCTCGCCGAAGCAAGGGACGAGATCCCTGTGATGTGCCGCGTAAGTCATGTGCTTCTCCATTGGTCTTCCAATTCCCGGAATTGAATCTTCCTCATTCGTCGGATTCGCTGTAACGATAATGACCGAATTGAAGCCTTCTCATCTCTCGGACACGCTCTAACGGTAATGTGCCCCTGAAATGAGCCATTGCAAAGGATGTCTTCTCAGGCGATAGTTGAGTTTTTCTCATGCACGAGGCGATGCCGCCACTCAATGCCCTGCGCGCGTTCGAAGCCGCGGCGCGACATCAGAGCCTGACCAAGGCAGCGCAGGAATTGCATGTGACGGCGGGCGCGTTGAGTCACCAGATCCGCGGGCTGGAAGAACTGCTTGGTCTCAAGCTGTTCGAACGCGGCGTGCGCTCGATCGCACTTACGCACGCCGGTAGACAGCTTTATCCTGGCTTGCACACGGGGTTCAGCCACATCCATGACGCGGTCACCGCGCTGAGCCGCGAAAGCCAGCAGCGCGTGCTCGTGCTCAGCACACCGCCGGGATTTACCTCCAAGTGGCTGGCGGCGCGGCTCTACCGCTTTGCAAGCGCTTACCCGGAGATCGATATCCGTGTTTCCTCGTCGATCGGCAATGCCAATTTCACAATCGACGGGGTCGACGCAGCGATTCGCAACATGCCCGCCGACGCTGCAGCCGACCCGGCACTTGTGGTCGAGAAGCTGATCGAGCTCACCTTGCTGCCGGTATGCAGCCCCAGGCTCATCGAGGCACACGGCCCTTTGCAGCGGCCGGAGGCGCTCAAGGGCGTGCCGCTGATCCATGACGATACGCTTGCCGGTCGTGCCAAGGTGTCGACCTGGGCCGAGTGGTTCAAGGCGGCCGGTGTAGAGGGCGTGGATGTCAGTCGCGGGCTGCGGTTCAACAGCGCCGATCACGCCCTCGATGCCGCGGGCGAAGGTGCAGGCGTGCTGCTTGCGCACGATGTGCTGGCATATGATGACCTGCGGACAGGTCGGCTTGTGATAGC
>DATBYX010000270.1:0-4179 GCA_036513475.1 Xanthobacteraceae bacterium
GGTACGCCGAACTTTCACGGGGGCGGAATGCCCACAAGCGGTGAGGGATGCCAAATCGTCAGACAAGCAACACTGTCGAACCGACGGTCTTGCGCGACTCCAGCTCCCGATGCGCCTGCGCGGCATCCTTCAGCGGGAAGGTTTGGTTGATCTCGATCTTGACAGCGCCCGAAACCACCACGGCAAAGAGGTCCTTTGCCATCGCGAGCAGATCCGCACGTTTGGCGGCGTAGGTGTTGAGTGTGGGCCGCGTGAAGAACAGCGAGCCCTTCTGCGCGAAAACACCGAGATCGACGGGGCCGACCGGACCCGAGGATTGGCCGAAACTCACCATCAAACCACGCGGCCGGAGACAATCAAGCGATTTCATGAATGTGTCCTTGCCAACCGAATCATAAACCGCCGGCAGCTTCTCACCCTGAGTGATCTTCTCAACGACTCCAACAAAGTCCTCTTGCGTGTAGATGATGGGATAGTCGCAGCCGCGTGTTTTTGCGATTTTTGCCTTTGCCTCGCTGCCTACGGTGCCGATGACGGTCGCTCCTAACGAGTTCGCCCATTGACAGGCAATGAGGCCAACTCCGCCCGCCGCAGCGTGGAAAAGAATGATGTCGTCTTTATCGACTTTGTGAATTTGGCGGATGAGATATTGCACGGTTAGACCTTTGAGCATCATTGCGGCGGCCTGCTGGTCGGAAATGCCGTCGGGCAGCGCAACGAGTCGATCGGCCGGCATGACGCGTTCCTCGGAATAAGCGCCCAAAGGTCCACCGGCATAGGCGACGCGGTCACGCGGCTTGATGTCGGTGACGCCTGGGCCAACTTCCTCGACCACGCCGGCAGCCTCCGTGCCGAGACCGCTCGGGAGCGCGGCGGGATAGAGACCTCTTCGCACGTAGATATCCACGTAGTTCACCCCCACTGCAGTGTGGCGCACGCGTGCTTCGCCGCGGCCGGGGTGGCCGACGGCGACTTCCTCCCACCTCAACACTTCGGGTCCGCCGGTTTGATAAAAGCGGATGGCCCTGGACATCGGTGCCTCCTCTAAGCGCCGCATTGCTCTAGGCGCCGAATTGCGCGGCGCGTGTCACTTTAGCGGGTCGCGTGCAGTGTTGCGTTGACGCTTGTCAATCGCGCTAGGTTGTCTGGTTGGCACGTGATGCCGCGAGGACGAACAACAGGATTGACGACCATCAATGAGGTTGCCCTTCAGAGGAATAGGATGAGGAGACTCTCAACAGAGATCGGTTTCGTGAGCCTCCACGCGAGGCAAGAATACCGGGGCGGCTATGACCGTGCAGAATTACGAAAGGATATGCGTCATGCCGGTGCTTACGGCGTTCCGAAAGATAATGCTTCCATCGGGGGAAGAGATTCCCGTGCTCGGGCAGGGCACTTGGCACATGGCCGAAGACCCACGCCGGCGCGCTGATGAAATTGCTGCGCTTCGCCTTGGAATCGAGCTCGGTATGACCGTGATCGATACCGCCGAAATGTATGCTGACGGCGGCGCTGAGGAACTGGTCGGGGAGGCAATCCGCGGATGTCGTGATGAGGTTTTTCTGGTGAGCAAGGTGCTGCCGTGGAATGCGACGCGACGCGGCACCATTGCGGCGTGCGAACGCAGTCTCAGGCGTCTCGGAGTGGATGAGCTGGACCTGTGTCTTCTGCACTGGCGCGAGCAGATCCCGTTGGAAGAAACACTTGACGCCTTCGATACGCTGCTTGATGCGGGCAAGATCCTCAACTGGGGCGTCAGCAATTTCGACGTCGCCGATATGGAAGAGCTTTTTGACATTCCCGACAGTCACGAGGTAACGACCGATCAAGTGCTCTACAGTCTTGCCCATCGCGGCATCGAGTACGATCTGTTGCCTTGGTGTCGGCGAATACGCATCCCCATCATGGCGTATTCACCGGTCGAGCAGGGCCGAATCCTGTCTCATCCCGCACTTCATGCCGTGGCGGCTCGGCATCCCGGCGCCACCCCCGCCCAGGTCGCGCTTGCCTGGGTGCTGCGGGCGGATGGCGTCTGCGCAATCCCGCGCGCGAGAAACCCCGGCCATATTCGCGAAAATCGAGCGGCGCTGGACCTTCGCCTGAAGGCTGAGGATCTCGCGGAGCTTGACCTTGCGTTCCCACCACCCACTCGCAAGCAGCCGCTGGCCATGGCCTAAACATTCAGTTGCAGCAGAAGGAAGAATCCAGATGACGCAAACCGTTGCAGATGTTTTGGTGGGTGTGCTCGAGCAAATCGGGGTCAAGCATAGTTTTGGCGCTATACCCGATGAGAAGGTCCCCAAGGACATGCTCGATCTGGCGGTCCATATCATCCGGAGCAAGGTCGGGCATTTCGCACCGGAGAAATTCGAGGACCGCTACGAAAAGGCGCTCAAGGAGCTGATCCGGAAGAAGCAGCAAGGCAAGAAGATTGAAAAGCCGAAGGAGCATGCGCCGACCGAGGTAATCAGCCTCAGGGATGCGCTACGGCGGAGCGTCGACGAGCGAGGTTCGGTGCGGCAGCCGGCTGGCCGAGGAGGTAGTGGAAGCCATCATCATCGTGGTTCTGCAGGACGATCATCCGCCCGAGCTCAAGGCTGACGAGTTTTTCCAACATGGAAAGTTGATATTGGTGAAGCTGCGTTGCCCGTCGGCGAACCACTCAAGCTCACCAGGATAACGCGTGGCCTCATCTCCGTCAGCAGCGCAAATGCGACCCGCTCTAATCGCTTTCGCCGTTGCTTCAGCGTTTTTCGGCGCTGCTCTCTACATCAATATCGTAGAGCAGCCAGCTCGGCTCGCTCTCCATGCGGGCTCCATGATCCGGGAATGGATTCCCAGTAATCGGCGAGGCTTCATCATGCTCGCTACGCTCGCGGTCATTTCGGCGATACGGGCCTACGTGGACTATGGTCGCACCGGGGACATACGCCTCCTCCTCGGCGGGACGATCATACTTGCGAGCTGGCCTTACGCCTATTTCGTCATGAACCCGGTGAACCTATGGTTGTACGCCCTGCCGCCGAAAGGCGCGAGCTCGGTCCTTCGCGAGCTCATGCGCGACTGGGGGTTCCTCGAATGGGGGCAATCCGCAATCGGGCTTGCTTCCTGTTGCATGTACGCGTGGGTTCTCGTGTTGCCCGCGAATTAGGTTGCGTTACGCCGTGGCGGTCGCCGATTCTTGACGGCCGTCAACGACTGACATTGATGTTCAGTTCATGTTCCACTGAGAAGTCCAACGGCCGCTAAGACCTGATCAATGGCGGGCCTGAGCGGCTAGACCCCGGAAGCGCACAAGCTAACGGAGAAGAACATGGCGGCACGCGCATACGGCGCAGCTCTCGAAGAGCTGGAAAAATCACCTTTCATCCCGAGCTATCGGATCGAGGGCACTCCAGTCTACGGAGCCGACGGCAAGCACATCGGCAAGGTAGAATGGCTCTTGATCGACAAGCTCACCGGGAAGGTGGAATATGCCGTCATCAGCTTTGGTGGGTTTCTTGGAATTGGGGCAGATTACTATCCCATTCCTTGGTCGCTTCTGACATACGATGAAAGGCTGGGCGGCTATAAAGTGAACATCACCGAAGCGCAGCTCAAGAACGCTCCAAAGCTTGGCCCGAACGAAAATTGGGATTGGTCAAATCGACAGAGGGTCCATGACTACTGGGACGTCAGCTACCCTTGGCCGCCCGACTAGGAAATATGATTTGCAGCTGAAGAGGGGCCCCCCCGTCTTTGTTCTTCTTCCCAATTGATGACCGTCAATGCCTTTACTACTGGGAAACGAGCAGATTCGCTCTCTGCTGACGCGCTTTGGGATGTCCACATTTCGGTCTGGTCTTCGTCCCGCCGAAAGCATGGCCGCGCAGGTCAAACGCAGGAACAAGCACATGGCTGCCAAGGAAGTGAAATTCTCGCTCGATGCTCGAGAAAAAATGCTGCATGGAATCGACATTCTCGCCAACGCGGTACGCGTAACCCTGGGGCCCGAAGGGTCGAAATGTGGTGCTCGACAAGTCGTTCGGCGCACCACGCATCACCAAGGACGGCGTCACGGTCGCCAAGGAGATCGAGCTTGAAGACAAGTTCGAGAACATGGGCGCGCAGATGGTGCGAGAGGTTGCCGCGAAGACCTCCGATCAAGCTGGCGACGGTACCACCACTGCGACGATTCTC